>JAILSA010000198.1 GCA_024697885.1 Eubacterium sp.
TGTTCAGACATATGCTCGAGGGAGTAGGCCAGGGACAAAAATTCCTTGCCGGAGATACTCGGACTATGAATCAGGTCTGTGACCTCCGGTTTTCCCTCTGTAATCGTTCCCGTTTTATCCAAAACAATAATCTTACTCTTGCCGGCATTTTCCATGGCCTCGGAGTTTTTAAAGAGGATACCATTTTTGGCTCCCATTCCGTTTGCCACCATAATGGCCACCGGGGTGGCAAGACCCAGGGCGCAAGGGCAGGAAATCACCAGAACAGAGATGCCTCGCTCCAGGGCAAAGGTCACATCCTGGCCGGCAAAAATCCAGAAGAGAAAGACCAAAAAGGCAATGCCAATAACCGTTGGTACAAAGACAGCGGACACCCTGTCGGCAATTCTTGCAATGGGAGCCTTAGTGGCTGCTGCCTGGGAAATCATTTCTATAATCTGGGAGAAGGTGGTGTCTGTGCCCACCCGGCTGGCCTTGACCTGTATGTAGCCAGATTGGTTGATGCTGGCGGCATAGACAAAGTCACCGGCCTCCTTGTCAACGGGGATGGATTCTCCCGTCAGAGCTGACTCATCTACAGCAGTAGAACCATATATTAACGTACCATCTGTCGGAATGGACTCCCCGGGCTTCACAATGAAAATGTCGTCCAAAACCAGGTCGTCCACGCTGATTTCGTATTCTTTTCCCTCTCGGAGAACCACTGCGGTCTTAGGGGCCATCTGCATGAGACCCTTGAGGGCATTGGTAGTTTTTCCCTTGGACAGGGCCTCTAGAGTTTTGCCCACAGTTATGAGGGCGGGAATCATGGCAGCGGTCTCAAAGTAGAGCTGGCTGCCATAGACGGTTGATATAGCCTCCGCCGTCTGGCCACAGCTTGCCATGTAGGTCAGCTTGTAGAAGACATAGAGAGACCAGGCAAAGGAGACGGAGGAGCCCAGAGCCACCAGGGCGTCCATGTTGGGGGACAGGTGCAAAAGTCCCCGAAAGCCAGAGGTAAAAAAGGCTCTGTTTATATATATTACAATGAGGGCCAAGAGCATTTGGGTGAGACTTAGGCCCAGGGGATTCTGGCTCAAGAAATCTGGAAGTGGAAAATTCCACATGTTGTGGCCCATGCTGATATACATAAGGGCCAGAAGCCAGATAGCAGACCAAATCAGACGCCTTACAAGTTTGGGAGTTTCCCGGTCCTTGAGGGCATCCTCCTCGTCAGCAAGTTTTTGACTGAGGCTGACTTTTTGGGATTCCTGTCCCTTGATTTGGGCGGAGTAACCCGCTGCCTCCACGGCCTGGATTACGGCCTGGGGTGAGGCGCAGCCCTCCACTCCCATGGAGTTGGTCAGAAGGGAGACGGAGACCGAGTCCACGTCCTCAAGCTTGGAAACGGCCTTTTCCACCTTGGCCTGACAGGCGGCGCAGGTCATACCGTTTACAATATATTGTTCCATGATAAACCTCCTATTTCATCAGCTTTTGTAAGAGCTGGCAGAGCTCATCAATACTTTCCTCCCGGCCTGCCTGGATGTCCTCAATGACGCAGGACCGAATGTGGCAGGAGAGAAGAACCTTATTAAAAGAGCCCAGGGCGCTGGTAATGGCGGAGACCTGAGTCAAAATATCCGGGCAATATCGATTGTCCTCTACCATTTTTTCCACCCCTCGAATCTGGCCCTCAATCCGTCGGAGTCTGGTGAGAAGAGCTTTTTGCTCCTCTGGGCTCCGGTTTTTGTGTCGATCAGAGCAGTGGGGGCAGGTTGTAAGTTCCTCTAGTTCTTTTTCATCGTTCATAGAAATCACCTCATTATATACCCCCTGGGGGTATACCGAATCTATAACCACTATAGTATTTTTGCCGGGGGATGTCAACGACAATTCCACTTCTTGGCAAAAATTATCATTAGTCTAAGTGGCGGCGGCAAGACAAGTGTGCTAGTATCTTTACTATAAAGAAAGGAAGGTAAGAGAGATGAAAGAATTTATAGAGAAAAAAGATTTAGATAATTTTAAAAGTAACTTCGAGGGAGACCGGGCGAATCTTTTGGCCATGAATGCGGTGACCAGCAATGGGGTCAACAAGGCGGCCCTCAATGTCTACCGGGCCAAGGACAATCAAAATTCCTTTAGCATAGAAGTTGAGGCGGGCAAGGTCTGCGATCAAAAACAGTCTGGTCGTTGCTGGATGTTTGCGGCCTACAATGTTTTTCGCCTGGAGATCATGGAAAAACTCAACCTGGAAAATATGGAATTGTCACAGAATTATCCCCTCTTTTATGATAAGCTAGAAAAGGCCAATTATTTTTTGGAAAATATTCTAGATACCCTGGAGGAAAAAAATGGAAGTCGCGTGGTGGATTTTCTCCTGACAGACCCAATTGGAGACGGTGGCCAGTGGGATATGTTCCGGTCCATCACCTACAAGTACGGATGTCTGCCTAAGGAGCTTATGCCAGAGACGGCGGTATCTTCTTGTACCAGGGAGTTAAACACCTATCTCAGAACCAAACTTCGTGGATTTGCCTGTCAGTTGAGAGAGGACTACGCCGGGGGAAAGGACTTAGAAAAACTCCGCCAGGACAAGGAAGAGATTATGTCCACCATCTACCGCATGTTGTCGATTGCCTTGGGCCAGCCACCAGAGAGATTTTCCTGGGGAACCAGGGACAAGGACAAAAATTTTGTGGAGGTCAAGGACATTACACCGCAGGAATTTTTCCGGGAGTATGTGGGACTGAACCTGGATGATATGGTGACCGTAATCAATGCGCCTACAGAGGACAAGCCTTACGGCAAGACCTTTACGGTTCAGTACCTTGGCAGTGTTCGCGGGGGAAAATATCCTGTCAAATACTTAAATCTTCCTATGGAAGAGTTAAAGAGAATGACCATAGCTCAGCTAAAGGACAATCGGGCAGTTTGGTTTGGATCAGATGTGGGACAGTTTTCTGACCGCAAGGGGGGATACCTGACCTTAGATGCCTTGAAGGTAGAGGAACTTTTTGCCACAGACTTCCCTATGAACAAGGGGGAGAGACTGGTGTACGGAGAGAGTTTAATGACCCATGCCATGGTGATTACCGGGGTGGAATTAGACGAAAAAGGTGATCCAATTCGCTGGAAGGTGGAAAACAGTTGGGGCAAGGATTCTGGCATGGAGGGATTTTATGTGATGTCAGATGAGTGGTTCTCAGAATACGCCTACCAAATCCTGCTGGACAAAAAATATTTGACCCAGGAGGAGAAAAAACAGTTTGAGGCGGAGCCAATTCTTCTAAAACCATGGGATCCAATGGGGTCATTGGCGAGATAGATCCAGAAAAACTTTGACAAAATCCCAATATCTGTTATGATTAAATTTGGTATGCCTTAAGGCGAATCAAGACATAATAGAAAGGTAGATTATGAAATGAGTGAATTATCACATTTAGATGAATTAGAGGCAGAGGCAATCTACATTATTCGTGAAGTTGCCGCCGAGTGCGAAAAGCCAGTAATGCTCTATTCTATTGGAAAAGACAGTTCCGTAATGTTACATTTGGCATTGAAGGCCTTTTACCCAGAAAAGCCACCTTTTCCTTTTCTTCATGTGAATACAACTTGGAAGTTTCACGAGATGATTGAATTCCGCGATGCTATTGCAAAGAAGCACGGAATTGAAATGTTAGAATATATTAATGAGCAGGGAGTCAGGGATGGCATTAATCCCTTTGACCACGGCTCAGCCTATACCGATATTATGAAGACTCAGGCCCTTAAGCAGGCCTTAGACAAATATGAGTTTACTGCCGCTTTTGGCGTAGGAAGACGAGACGAGGAAAAATCCCGTGCCAAGGAGAGAATCTTTTCCTTCCGAAATGAGCACCATGCCTGGGATCCAAAGAACCAGAGACCTGAGATGTGGAAGCTCTACAACTCCAAAATTCAGAAGCACGAAGAGGTTCGTGTCTTCCCACTGTCCAACTGGACAGAGACAGATATTTGGCAGTATATTCGCCGGGAAAAAATTGAAATCCCATCTCTTTATTTTGCCAAGGAGAGACCAGTGGTTTACCGTGATGGCAACATTATTATGGTAGACGACGACAGAATGAAACTTTTGCCGGGAGAGAAGGTGGAGCACAAGAGTGTCCGCTTCCGTACCTTGGGCTGCTACCCACTGACTGGTGGCGTGGAGTCCACAGCTTCTACTCTGGATGAAATCATAGATGAGACCCTCAGCGCAGTGTCCTCAGAGAGAACAACCCGTGTTATTGACAACGAGGCTGCGGGAAGTATGGAACGAAGAAAGAGAGAGGGGTATTTCTAGAATGAGTGGATTATTAAAATTTATTACATGCGGAAGTGTAGACGATGGAAAATCAACCTTGATTGGACACATCCTCTACGATTCCAAACTTCTCTATACAGACCAGGAAAGGGCCTTGGAGTTAGACAGTAAGGTGGGAAGCCGAGGCGGCGCCATTGACTACTCCCTTCTTCTAGATGGCCTTATGGCAGAGAGAGAGCAGGGCATCACCATTGATGTGGCCTACCGCTATTTTACCACAGATGAGAGAAGTTTTATTGTGGCCGACACACCGGGCCATGAGGAGTATACAAGAAACATGGCAGTAGGTGCTTCCTTTGCGGATTTGGCAGTTATTCTCATTGACGCCAAGCAGGGAGTTTTGATTCAGACAAGAAGACATGCTAGAATTTGTTCCCTCATGGGAATTCGCTATTTTGTCTTTGCTGTAAACAAAATGGATTTGGTAAAATACGACCAGACCCGATTCCAGGAGATTGAGGCCCAGGTGGAGGAATTGGCCAAGGAGCTATCCCTGGAAAATGTAAAGATTATTCCAGTCTCCGCCACAGAGGGAGACAATGTAACCAAGACATCAGACAATATTTCCTGGTACCAGGGAGAGCCACTTCTCACCTATTTGGAGCAGGTGGACATTTCCGAGGACAACCAGGAACAGGGCTTTTATATGCCGGTTCAGAGGGTATGTCGTCCAGACCACACCTTCCGAGGCTTCCAGGGCCAGATTGAGGACGGAGCCATCCGGGTGGGAGACCAAATTACCACCCTTCCTAGCAATGAGGTGGCCAAGGTAAAGAGCATTCATGTGGGCTTTGAGGAAGTAGACCAGGTGGTTAAGGGCCAGCCGGCTACCATTCAGTTGGACCGCGAAGTGGACGTGTCTCGTGGAGACGTTTTGACTACGCAGGCGGATTTAAAGATTTCTTCATCCCTGACCGCCACCATTCTCTGGATGGATGACGCGGAACTCATGGGTGGCAAGAACTTTTTCTTCAAGCTGGGAACCAAGTCTATTCCAGCCATGGTCAGCAGCATTGAATATGCCATTGATGTAAACACAGGGGAGAAAAAGTCCCTCAGCGGCTTAAAGAAAAATGAGATCGCTGTGGTCAAACTTTCTCTTGCCGATAAAATTGTAATAGATGAGTTTAAAAATCATAAGACCTTAGGAGAATTTATTCTCATTGACCGCGTCACCAACATGACCTCCGCCTGTGGAGTAGTGGACCAGGTAAATGAGGACGAGACAGGACTCTATGAGGGCCGAGTGGACAAAAAGGTGCGCGCCGCCATTAAGGGTCAGACCGCCGCAGTCATTCCTTTTAACAAAAATGAAAATGGAATTGACAGGTCTTATGTGGAGGACGTGGAGAAGGCCTTAAGTCTCAGTGGAAGACATACCTATCTCTATGCACCAGCCAAGGGAGAAGATGTGGCAAATGCCCTCAAGCACCTTCACCATGCAGGTGTGGTAGTCCTTCTTTTAGCAGATGAAAAAACTCTAAATCAGCTGAAGCTTTCAGCCCAGATTAAGGTTTTATCAGATTGGTCCTGCCAGGGAAAAGAGGTAAATGCTGTGGCAGACTATATTTTAAGAAATACCAGATACCAAGACGACGTTGTGGGTGGAGGAGACTTTATCTAAAAATCCAAGCCCCACAAAACAGAGAATGTGAGGTGCATTATGGGAGAGAGAAAAGAACTTGTAATTATCGGCAGTGGCCCAGCAGGTCTGTCTGCTGCAGTTTATGCCCAGAGAGCCATGATTGACCAGCTAGTTGTGGAAAAGGAAATTTTTAGTGGCGGACAGATTGTCAACACTGAGAGAATTGACAACTACTTGGGACTCTATGGGGAAAATGGTTACGATTTGGCCATGAAATTCCGCAGTCACGCCGACCAGCTTCAGGTTCCTTTTATGGAGGCGGGAGTTGCCAAGGTGGAAGACAAGGGGGACTACAAGGAGATCCAATTAGAAAATGGCCAGACCCTAGAGGCTGGAGCTGTGGTTATTGCCACAGGAGCCAGACACAGACTTCTTGGCGTGCCGGGTGAAAAGGAATTTACCGGAGCCGGCGTGTCCTATTGTGCCACCTGTGACGGAGCCTTTTATAAGGACAAAACGGTAGCCGTCGTAGGGGGAGGAGATGTGGCCCTAGAGGACGCTCTCTATCTGGCCAACGTGTGCAAGAAGGTATATTTGATTCACCGAAGAGACGAACTTCGAGGAACAAAGATTTTACAGGAAAATGTATTTGCCTCAGATAAGATTGAGTTTTTGAAATCCTGCCAGGTAAGTGAAATCAAGGGAGATGGCCTGGTTCAGCAGATTGATGTCTGCGACAGAGATGGCAATCACAAGGACTATGACATTGATGGAATTTTTATTGCCGTGGGCATGCTTCCAGTCAACGAAGCAGTAAAGGATTTGGTGGACCTAAATCCAGGAGGCTATATTGTGGCCGGAGAGGATTGTAGAACTTCCTGTCCAGGAGTATATGCCATCGGTGATATCCGAACCAAGTCCCTGCGCCAGGTTGCCACAGCGGTGGCAGACGGAGCAGTGGTAATTACTTCCTATGAGCAGGACCACCAGTAAAAGGATTATGGCACAGAAAAAATTTGAATTAGAACATGTTCTAAAAAGTGAAAAACAGAGTTGGAGCCGGGAGGCCCAGGTGATTATGCACCTGAGTCTGCCGGCTATTCTTGCGCAATTAACCTCTATTGCCATGCAGTACATTGATGCGGCCATGGTGGGAAGTCTTGGGGCTTCGGCCACAGCT
>JAILSA010000070.1 GCA_024697885.1 Eubacterium sp.
CTAAATTACTCTGCTGACCAATCATTCCGCTGGCCGCAGTCCACAATGAACGCATCATAGCTTAGTCACCTCCAAAATCAACTGCCGAGCCTTCCTACGGAATTAACAGCACGGTCCAGCATGCTGTCGTAGGCACGAACAACCTTCTGTCCAGCCTCATAGGCCCTTGTGACAGTGATCATGTCTACCATCTCCCGCACAACATTTACATTGGACTGCTCCGTGTATCCCTGCAAAAGTTGAGCATCAGCATCTTTTTCAGTGGCTCCATCCACCGGTTCATACATCGTGTTTCCATATTTTTCTAAATAATCATAGTCCTCAAAATCTACGATTTTTAGGGTATCTATGACTGTTCCATCCGCCACAATCTCACCTGTTGGCGAAATGCTTATGGCCTTGGCGTCTGTAGGGATATAAATATCCCCTCCCTGGCCCTGAATGGCATTGCCATCGGCATCCGTCAAGAGTCCATCCTTAGTCAGGGTAAACTGACCGTTTCTAGTATAGCGGGTGTGTACCGTCCCGCTCTGGTCTGTGACATTCACGGTAAAAAATCCTTTGCCGCTAATGGCCACATCCAGGTTGTTCCCAGTGTCTCTGACAGACCCCTGAGAAAAATCTGTGTAAACTTCCCCAATTTTGACACCCAGACTCAAATGTCCGATTGCCTCATTGTGATATGCTTGAGATCCATCTCTTACCTTAATTGCTAACACCTGGTCAAAAGCCTGACTGGTTGTCTTGTCCAACTTGTATCCCACGGAGTCTGCATTGGCCATGTTATTGGAAATAACATCTAGCCTTTTCTGTTCGTTGACCATCCCTGTCCATCCGGTATAAAGGCCTCTTAGCATAGCACACCTCCATTCCTACCAAGTACAAAATTTGCATCTTCTCACAAAAATGTCTCTATCTTATTTTGTATATCGGCAAGATTAGAGCTCGTGATTACCCCCACTGATAAATTCTACAAATTTTCCTGTTCCAATGGCAACGGCTGTCATTGGATCCTCTGCGGTCATGGTGGTGATTCCAGTCTTGGACTCGATCAACTCCTCCAATCCGTAGAGAAGGCTTCCGCCTCCTGTCAAAACAATACCGCGGTCTGCAATATCTGCTGCCAACTCTGGTGGTGTTTTCTCCAATACACTGTGAACAGCCTCTACGATCTGGGATGTGGTGTCCTTAAGAGCCTCTTCTGTCTCCTCGGAGGTGACAGTAATGGTCTTAGGAAGTCCTGTTACCAGATTTCGTCCACGCACATCTACAGATACGCTCTCTGGCCGTGGGTAGGCAGTTCCGATTCTAATCTTGATATCCTCTGCGGTTCTCTCACCGATCAAAAGGTTATGTTTCTTTCTCATATAGCGGACAATGGCATCGTCAAAGTCATCTCCCGCTGTCTTGATAGATGTGCTGACAACAGTACCTCCTAAGGAGATTACAGCGATGTCAGAAGTTCCTCCACCGATATCTACAATCATGTTTCCACAAGGTCTGGAAATGTCAATTCCCGCACCGATGGCTGCGGCGATTGGCTCCTCAATGATTCGCACGTCTCTGGCTCCCGCCTGGAATCCTGCATCCTCAACGGCCTTGCGCTCTACCTCTGTGACCTGACTAGGTACGCAGATACTCAAAAGAGGCTTGCGAAAACGCTGTTTTCCCACGGCCTTCTGGATAAAATATTTTAACATTTTCTCAGTTACTGTATAATCTGAAATAACGCCCTGACGAAGTGGTCGAACTGCCACAATGTTTCCAGGAGTACGTCCTAACATAAGGCGAGCTTCCTCACCGATTGCCTTGATTCGGTTGGTGTCCACATCAAAAGCAACCACACTAGGCTCCTTGAGGACAACACCCTTTCCCTTGACATAAACCAAAATACTAGCAGTTCCCAAATCTATTCCAATATCTAAAGCCACGACGATAATCTCCTTTCATCTTCTATCAACATTTTTGCGCATATATAAAACATTATAAACGCTGACGACAATATTTCAAATCCTTTTTTCTTTTTTGCTAATTTTTCTCCTCATCATAAGCCGCCTGAAGCATAATCGCACACTCCACGCGCTTTCTCTGAAGTTCACAGCCAATCTCATATGGCTGGTTAATATCCTGGTGTGTGTGGTAGGCGTTGGCCGCACATCCACCGCTGCAGTAGAACTTGGCAAAACACTTGCGACACTCTTCCTTGGCATACACATTGCAGAGTTTGAAGGTATCTCGCATATCCGTATTTACAATGCCCTCGTCCACATTTCCCAGGCAAAATTCCTCTTCTCCCACGAACTGGTGGCATGGGTAAAGGTCGCCCCAAGGGGTTACTGCCAGATACTCTGTTCCCGAGCCACAGCCGGACAGTCTCTTGTAGACACAAGGTCCACCACTCAAATCTATCATATAATGGAAGAAATTAAACTCTCTTCCCTCTCTTTTTCTCTTAAGCATCTCCTTGGCCAACTCATCGTAGCCACGGCAAATCTCTGGAATATCCTCTTCCTTAATGGCATATGGCTCCTCTGGCCCCGCCACTACAGGCTCCACTGAAATCTGCTCAAAGCCCTGGTCCGCCAGACTGAGTACATCCTTGACAAAATCCAGGTTGTAGTGGGTAAAAGTTCCGCGAACATAGTACTTTTGCTGGTTGCGGCTCTCTGCCACCTTCTTGAATTTGTCGATGATAAAATCGTAACTTCCCTTTCCGTTTTTGAATGGGCGCATGTGGTCGTGAACTTCCCTGCGGCCGTCCACACTGAGAACGATGTTGTCCATCTCCTTGTTGGCAAATTCGATGATCTCATCTCGAAGGAGAACACCGTTGGTAGTCAGGGTAAAACGAAAATGCTTGTTGTGGCTTTTCTCTAACTCACGGCCATAGGCCACCAGCTGTTTTACCACCTCGAAGTTCATGAGGGGCTCTCCGCCAAAGAAGTCCACTTCCAGGTTTCTTCTAGAACCGGAGTTGGCAACCAAAAAGTCCAAGGCCTTCTTGCCCACTTCAAAACTCATGAGGGAGCGGTCTCCCTTGTACTCTCCCTCTCCTGCAAAGCAGTAGCGACATGCCAGGTTGCAGTCGTGGGCGATATGGAGGCAGAGGGCCTTTACTACGGTCTGCCTCTTCTTAAAATCAATCACACCGTCCTTGTAGACATCTACAGAAAAGAGAGTGCCATTTTCCTCTAACTCATCCAGGTCATCAAAGATATCTGCCATATCCTGGCTACTTACCTGGTCGCCGTATTGTTCCATAATCTTCCCGGCAATCTCTTGGCGGAAGTCTTCTTCCTTGCGGCGGTCTTCCTGGTCCTTCAAAAGCATCAGGGTGTCGTAAACCACATCATCCACCTGGTGGATGGAACCGCTGTTTACATCCAAGACCATATTGTAACCATTGTTTTTGTATAAATGTACCATGATAACCTCTCATTTTCCTTATAACATGCAACGAGGACTTGACCGAAATGAAACCCTCGGCCAGCCCTCTCACATAAGTTCAATTTGCTACTGAATGAATTATTATTTGTTCTCGCAAGACTGATTTCCTACTGTACAGGAAGTCTTACAAGCAGACTGA
>JAILSA010000105.1 GCA_024697885.1 Eubacterium sp.
CCTACGGGGACATTACCTTGCAGGCACAATGGAACCCAAGAACCTATAAGATTACCTACATTGACTGTGTAAATGGGAAAGAAGTAAGCACAAGTGCAACCTATACTTCCGACCAGGAACTCAAGTTTCCAAAGCCAACACAAGAAAGCGGAGACGACAGGGTCTTTTCCTGGTGGCAGGATACCACCACCGGCAAAACTTATACAGCAGGAAGTTCTATTCCAACCAACTCATACAAGAACTTGACTTATTACGCCGTTTACGACGAGCAGAGTTACACCATTAAATTTGTAACCAATGGTGGTAGCAAGTGCAACACCATTACCTATAAGTACGCCGATGGAGCAAGCTTGCCAACTCCAAGCAAGACAGGACATGATTTCCTTGGCTGGTACAAGACAGCGAACTTTTCCGGGGACAAGATAACAAAAATCGAGGCAAGCACGACAAGGGGAAATATGACCCTTTATGCCAAGTGGAAGGCTCAGACTTATACTTATACCATTATTGAGAATGGCGGAGACCTCCAGTATGACAAGAATGGGAAGATTATTCCAAGAACTGTCACCGTCACTTATGGCGAGAAAATGGATTTGCCAGACTTGAAGCAAAACGGTATGTTCCTTCTTGGCTATTCCGTATACAGCGATACCACCAAAGCATATGATACAGAAAACCTTCTTAAGAATGGGAATTACTGTGAGATAGTAGGGGATAAAACCATTCGAGCGGAGTGGTCTCGCGTAAAGCCAAATGTGAAAATAAAGCAGGTTATTTCTCTGAACAAGAAAAAGATTAAAGTAAAAAAATCTAAAAAGAAGAAAGTCATAAAAATCAAGGCAAAGAATTCCGGAAAGGGAAAATTGACTTATAAGCTTGTTAAGAAACCAAAGAAAGCGAAAAAATATGTGACTATTAACAAAAAAGGAAAGATTGTTATAAAGAAAAAGGCTCCTAAAGGAACCTACAAGTTCACGGTGACAGCGAAAAAAACCAGCGTATCTACGGATGAGGCTGTACTAATTTACACCAAATCACAGAAAAAAATTGTTCTTCGTATAGCGTAGACGTGTTAGTGCCATATCCACGTTAACGCCCCAGCGACGGCTCTGTAATTTTTCACGCCGAACTGCCCTCGAGGCGGGAGGCGTGAAAAATTACAGAGCCGTCGCGCTACAAGTTTGTTAAAAAAATGTCAATCTTATGCATATAAGAAGTTTTTTCCCCGTGTCACCCACTGAGATAAATCTTGAGAACAAAACGCTTTTGTGTTAATATATGTAAAGGGATATATGTTACCCAGTCGCATTTACAAAAGAACTGGGACACAAGCTAAAGGGGGAAGAGAATATGAGTCTTATAGTAGACCAAAATGGCGCCAAGGCGGAGGTAAAAATGTTTCGCAGCGACGCAGATCGAAATGACATTTCTGCCAAGTTGCTAAGGAACTACATCCGCAGGGGCAGGGACGATGAGTACCTGTTGACAGAGGGATGGACCATTGGGGATTTACAGGATTACTTAGATGAGTGGCAGTATTATGCAACACAGGAGGATTTGGATTTCGAGGAGCGCCATGGCCAGCAGCCGGCGGACTACCGAGAATACGAATTCAAAGAGTTGTAATGAAAAGAGAAATGGAGTAAGAAAATGGATCAATTATCCCTTTATGTGGAAAATAAAAAGGGAACATCAAGGGCAGTTTTGGCTGAATTGTCTCGGGCCCAGGTAAACGTGCTAGGATTTGTCAATAATGACAGCGGAGAGTTTAGCACTATTCGAATGATTTTGTCTGACCTGGACAAGGGATGTGATGTTCTTAAAAAGGCGGGTTATCTCTGCAAGAAAAGTAAGGTTTTGGGAGTGGAACTCAAGGACGTGCCGGGTTCCCTTGGAGAACTTTTGACAGCCTACGAAGAAATGAATATCAACATCGACTATATGTATGTAGGATATCGCAGGGAAAACGCAACGCCAATAATAATTCTTCACAGTGACGCTATGGACATTGTGGAAGAGAGATTAAAACAGCTGGGATACCAGGTGTATTAAGAAGGAGAAAGGGATACATGGAATTAAAAGCACTAGTCTGCCCACATTGTTCAGCCAACATTAAGGTTGACCCAAGAAGAGAATATACAGTTTGTTCCTATTGTGGAACACAGATTGTTATTGACGAATTATTAAACGAAGAGGATAAGCACGATTTTGACGACGAGAACTCCTTTGAAAGAACCATGGAGCGAGGCATGACCTACATCAAACTCAAGAAGTGGGGGAATGCCAGAGGAGAGTTTGTCCGGATGATCAACCATTTTCCAGAGGAGCCTTTGGCATATTACTACTATGTCTATGCAGATTCCTTTGGCTTCAAGAGAGAGCTTTTGGGAGAGTTAAATATCCCAGATTATGAGGCCAAGGCCCGCAGCATGAAGGCCCTGATTGGGGATGAGGAGTCCCAAGAGTACAAGGAAATGACCGCCTACATCCAGCGAATCCGCCAGAAGGAAATGATGGAGGATAAGCGCAAGAGGAATGCCAAGGAAGTTGATTTAGAAAATATATTTGAAGAGTATGACAGCAAAAAGAAGTCAAGAAGTAAGTCAAGAGAAATGACATCTAGCGCCATAGTATTTTTATTACTGACAGTTTATGGCTTTGTATCAGGAAATGATAGAATTGCCTTTATAGGTTGCGTTCTTTTGATTGTTTTCTTTATATTAGTAGTAATCACAAAGAAAAAATGATTTTTAGTCCTGTAAGGGATCAAAGATAAAAAAATAAAGAAAGGTAGGATTTATAATGGAAGAAAACAAGGAATATTCAATGCCATTGATTGGAGATAAGGCACCATCCTTCCGTTCAATGACAACCAAGGGAAAGGTAAATTTCCCAGAGGACTATGCAGGTAAATGGGTAGTATTTTTCTCCCATCCAGCAGATTTTACACCAGTATGTACTACAGAGTTTATTGCCCTGTCAAAAAGAGCAGAGGAGTTTAAGGCAATGAACACAGAGCTTTTGGGCCTGTCCATTGATTCTGTTCACTCACACCTGGCTTGGGCCGACAGCATTGAGTCCATTGACATGGATGGCAAGGGGGCTGTCAGTGTACCATTTCCAATTGTGGCTGATATCACTATGAATGTGTCTAGAATGTATGGCATGCTGCAGACTGTGGCAAAGACCCAGACGGTTCGCGCCGTATTTATTATTGATCCAGAGGGAATCATTCGCTCCATCCTCTTTTACCCAATGTCAACAGGTAGAAAAGTGGATGAGATTATTCGAATCATTCAGTCCCTCCAGAAGCATGACAAGGAAGGCTGTGCTACACCAGTGGATTGGGAGCCAGGAGATGATGTGCTTTTGGGAGCACCTCTTACCTTGGAAGATGCCAAGGAGCGCGTAAAGGGAGACGACAGTCTGATTCCATATGCTTGGTATTTGACCGGTAAAAAAGAAAAGTAAAATTTAAACACAGGAAAATAGGAATTACCGCTTTTTTTATAGTGCGGTAATTCTTTTTTTTATGATACAATTCTTAAGTGTAGTATCACAGATTGAGCAAAGAAAAAGAGCAATTGTTGAAAAAAAAGGAGTACTATGGTACGATATTGCAGTGGATTTTTTGCATTAGCTTAAAAAATCTGGAAGAAATAAGAAGCTGAAAAAAGTTGTGAAAAACCTTGCAAATAAAAATGTAAAAGGGGTTGTGAAAAAATGGAAATAAGAATAAGAAAAACTATAGCTATAATTTTGTGTATCTGTATGTGTATCCCACCCCTCAGTGTAGAAGCAAAAACAAAAAAGACATCGGGGAAAGATGGAAAAAATATAACATGGAACTATGATAAGCAAACAAAAACCTTAACATTTTCTGGATCAGGAGCGATTTCAGATTTTGAAATGGA
>JAILSA010000159.1 GCA_024697885.1 Eubacterium sp.
TGGTCAAGCTTGGACTTGGGGTGGCTCCGTATTGAAAAAGTAAACTGGCAATCATAATGCCGGAAATGATTTTGCTCTTATTATCTAATCTCATATCTTTTTCCTCCTAAAAATCTTATCTAAAATTTTGTCCCATGAAAAATGTATCTTGTTTCTTGCTTTAAATTCCGCCTTCCAGGTGGTCTTCTCAATGAGAGGATCGAAGAGGAGAAGGGCTGCTGGCAACAGGGTGATGGAGAGTACAAAGGCGATGACTGCTCCCTTGCCCAAGAGAAGTCCCAGTGATTTTACAATCTGTTCGCTGGAGGAAAATCCCAGGGCAAAACCTGCAATGGCTAAGATGGAAGCGGAGACCAGGGCGGATTTTACTACGTTGCCCAGGGTTTCTTCCATGGCCTTAAATGGTGGGTGAATCTTGCGGTTTTTCATGTAGTGTTCCGTCAAGAGAATAGCGTAGTCGATGGTGGCTCCCATCATAACCGTTCCCACCACCAGGTAGCCGATATAGGCCAGTGGGTCATTGATAAAGTAAGGGATGGACATGTTGATCCAGGTGGCGATTTTGATTACCAAAATCAGGATAATTGGTAGGGTCAGTGACCTAAACTCTACCAGGAGTATGAGGAAAATCGCCAGGATGGTTATGACATTAACCCGGTTGTTGTCCACCTCTACGGTGTTTTTCATATCGTACATGTTGGCGCTTTGACCGCACATGTAAATGTTGTCGGCTGGGTAGTATTTTTCTGCGGCCCACCGGATCCGCTCCACTGTGTCGAAGGCTTCCTGGCCCTCCTCTGCAGTGTTGGTATAAACAATAATTCTAGCGTATTCGTCGGAGTAAAATTTCTTGGTAATGTCCTTGCCCAGGTAGGCGGATGGAATCTTGTTGCCCACCACATTGGCGTAGGAGATTACGGTTTTTACCGTATCTATTTCCTCTAGATCCTGGCACAGGAGGCTTTCTTTGGTGGAGTCTCCCACAGGAACCATCATGGCTACAATGGTGCTGTCTTCAAAAACTGCATTTTTGGCTTCTAGGTCTCTGGCCAGTCGGCTGCTTGGGTCCGGCTCTCCGGATCCGTAGATAAACTCATTGTTCTTCTGGCCCAGGTAAGCGGGACCAGCAAGGATTACAATGATAATAAAGACAGGGGCGAAAACCTTGCGCAGGCTCTTTCCAGAATTTCTAAAGTCTGGAAGGATTCTCTTGTGCTTGGTTTTTTCCAGCATCTTGTTGGTCATAAGTAGAAGGGCTGGGAGTAAAATCATGACACAGAGGAAGCTGATGATTACTCCTCGTACTAAGGAGATTCCCATGTCGGCTCCTACTTTAAAGTCCATGGATAGGAGTGCGATAAATCCAAAGAGTGTGGTGGCTGCGCTGGCGGCTATGGATTTGAAGGACTCCTTGATGGAAAGGATCATGGCCCTTTCTAGGTTGGCTTCTTTTTTCTTGTTTCGCTCAAAGCTGTCACAGAGGAATACGGCGTAATCCAAACTGACGGCCAACTGTAGCATTGGGCTGACGGCCATGGTAACGTAGGACATCTGGCCGGCGAAGATTTGCATGCCCCAGTTGAGTCCCACCGCCACGCCGATGGTGTTTAGGTAGAGGAGAGGCTCAATCCAACTTGTGGTGGAGAGAACCAAAACCAGAATAATCAGTGGGGCAATCAGACAGATGGATTTGACCGCCTGGGAGACTGCCAGGTTTTGTGAGTTGCTCTGGGTCACGGCATTTCCTGTGACGGAGGCATCCTCTCCTACCAGGTCGTAGATGGCATTGACTCCATCTCGTTCCATTCCCTCGGCGATGGTGACAGAGAAGAGTGCGTTTTTGTCTTTGTAGTACATTTCCACTGTGTCCTTGTCCTGGACCTCTAAGGGAAGTGTAATGTCTGCCACATCATCAAGCCATTCCACGTTTTCCACGCCCTCAATGGCTTTTAGGTCTTTCTTCATCTCCATGGCCTGGGTGAGTTCCAAACCGGAAACCATGACGGAGCAGTTGGCCATGCTCTCATCAAAGTTCTCGCTCATCTTGTCGATGGCAATGGTGGAATTGGCATTTTGTGGTAGGTAATCCATCATGTTGTAATTGATTTTTACATGAAAGGCACAAAAAACCATGACCAGGAGAAGAGTCATTATGAAGATAAAGGTTTTCCTTCGGTGCTTTACGATTAAAGTAGATAATTTCTCCATTTTTTTCCTTCCTTTCCGCAGTTGAATTTCCTGCTTCGAGATTAGAATAAGGGAGAAAAGTAAAACGAAAGTAAAATTGCTGAAATTTTTTTTCTGTGATAGACTTAAGAAAAAGATGTAGGAAAAATGGGGGGATTGCTATGTTAAAAATTCTTCTGGTGGAGGACGAAATCCCAGTTCGCACCTTGACCAAGGTAAAATTAAGAGACCAATATGAGATTTTGGAGGCCAGCAACGGTGAAGAGGCCCTAGAACTCATAGACAGCTGCAAGGTGGATTTAATGATTGTGGATATCATGATGCCTCAGATGAATGGGTATGAGTTTGTCCAGGAGATAAGGCAGGCCGGGGACATGACGCCGGTAATTATGCTGACCGCCATGAATACCTTTGCCCACAAGAAGGAGGGCTTTGCCAAGGGGATTGACGACTACCTGACGAAACCTATTGATTACGAGGAACTTAAGTGGCGAATTGAGGCCCTGCTGCGAAGGGCTCGGATTGCCAATGAGAAAAAAATCCAGATAGGGGATTTGACCTTAGAAATGGATGCCCTTCATATTGATATAGGAGGAGAGAGGGTGGAACTCACCAATATTGAGTCCAAACTTCTCTACAAGTTTCTGTCCTACCCCGACACCGTTTTTACCAAGCAGCAGTTGATGGATGACATCTGGGGCTACGA
>JAILSA010000174.1 GCA_024697885.1 Eubacterium sp.
GTGTCAATCATCTCATTCTGAACCCGTTTGTTGTAGCGAGTGATTTCCTTGTTGTCCTCTTCCTCGCTGTAGTTGATGATGTAGCCTCTCGTAGGGGTCTCACTGGCCTCAATGCTGGTCAAAACGCCCCCCAGCTCACCAATCAAACTCCTTAAACTGCTGCCAAAATATTCCACCTGGTTTTCCAGTGTGGGCTCAATGGCCTCAAAGGGCTCGACTTCATTTAAAATCTGATTTTGGTAAGGGGCAAAAAATTCCTCCACCGCCTTCTCAAAAATGCTGTACTCAATAAATTTGTCCCCGCTTATCAGGATGTGGAGACTGTACTCCCAGGTGTGGGGATGGGTATCTCCCTGAACCCCGTTAAAAACCACAAAGTGGTTGGCATTGAGGTAGAATTTAAACCGGTACTCCCGGTACAAAAGATTGTCCAGATTACTCATGGTCCTCCACCTCCCCTTCTGGGTTCTCCCCGCTCAAAATCTCAAAGATCTGGTCCGCTGACATGTCCTTAAAATCCCAGACATCCAGGGTCAAAATCTTGTCCTCTGGCCGGAGGATTTTTTTCAAAAGATCCTCTGCCACCGCCTTGTCTGACTGGACAAAGAGCAGGGCTAACTTGTCCATGTCCCTGAGGCCAAATCTCAGAACCGACCGATCCAAAAGGACCTGTGCCCTCTTCAAAAATTCCTCTCGGTTGGCCACCTGAATCAGGCCGTAGGAAACCATTCCCACCCTATCTTTCTTCAGTTCGATCCGGCGCAAAAATCCCAGAAGCATCTGGCGATTAAAGACCATGCGGCGGACATTGTAGGTGGTCCTAACCCGAACCATCTCGTTGAGACGGCCATTGCTGTAATTGAGGTCCAAAATTCTCTCCCTTAGAAGTTCGTTTTTCCTCTCGGCACTGTTGGTCATGTGGAAGAGAACCAGGGCATTAATCATCATAATCAAAACCACAACTCCCATAAATACAGTCAGATTGATCCTGCTTCGAAGGAAGTTGTTGTTGTCCAAAAAGACCTCGGAGTTAGAAAGCATGCAGAGTCTGTAGTTGGCATCATTGTAGGAAAAAAGCACACCGGACACAATGTAGTCGTTGCCGTTAATCTCTATTTTTTTATGGGATACCAGGTTGAGCTTGAGGTTCTGAATAAAGTCCTGGGCATCTGAAGAGGTGTAGTAGGTGGACTCGTTAAAGCCCTTGTACTTGTTGGTCTCCACAATATCCTTGACAAAGAGCATGGCGTCGTCCTTGGCAAAGGTCCAGTACTTGTAGGTCGAGGCATCCAGGGAACTCAAAATATTCTGAATAATATCCTGGTCATCTCGATTTTCCTTAATACTAATCTGGTCCAGAACCAACTGGACATAGGCGTCCTGCTGGTCCGCCGCCACCTCTAGGATTCCCGTCTCGTACTCGTTGATCAGCTTGACGCCCACCACGATTACAACCAGGGACACCACAACGGCGATAAAGGACCCCAGGAAAAATTTCTTACTGCTCTTCATGGCTCTCTCCTTCTATCCTGCTTAGGACTCTCCATTGACATACTTCTTAATCTCCAAAATCTTCTTGAGAGGCTTTTTAAAATCCTCCCTCACCACCTGGCCAAAGGCCTCTTTTTCCTCGGTGAAATTTCTAGTCTTCCAGGCACTGTCAGTGTTAATGCTGTTGACCACTCCCGCAAAGCGGATAAAAAACACCAAAAAGTTAAAAAAGGGAAGAAGGAAAACAACCCACCAATGCTTCTGATAGTAGGATTTGATTTCCGTGAATTCCTTCAAATAGTAATTGACAATTGCAAAATAAACGAAGCCCACCAGAATGTAGAGAAGGAAAATAACCCCGGTGGAAAGAATAATCAGACTGGTGGAATAATTCATAAACACCAGGCAAAAAAGGGCTACATACCAAATCAGTCGCGGGAAGGCAAAGGTGTGATCATAGAGCAGGGTGTGGACATTGACATCCAAAAAGTTCCTGCCAAAGTTTTTCTTCTTGTCCAAAAACTGCTTGGCCACCTCTAAGCTTCCCCTCTGCCAGCGCTGCCTCTGGGTATAGAGCTTGTTCATGTCCTCAATAGGGTCTACAAAGAAAATAGCGTCCTCGCAGACCTCCACCTTTTCCTTCTGAATGTAGCGCATCTGGAAGGTAATCTGAGTGTCCTCGCAAATGGTATTGGTATTGTAGAGTCTGGATTTCAAAATAGCCGACTTGCGAAAGGCGGAAAAGGCCCCCGACAGGGTGTAGACCTTGTCTGTCTCCGAGGCGTAGCTTCGTCCCGCCAAAAAGGCCTGGGCATATTCCATAAACTCCAGATTTCTTAGTAGTCTAGGGAAAAATTTCTTATATTTTTTTATCAGGCCAGGATCTGTCAAAACAGCTCCTGTCATACAGTTAATGCTGGTGTCATTTTCAAACCTGGTAACCATGTATTCCAGGGCATGGGGCTCTAGCTGGCCGTCCGAATCCAGGTTAATAATATACTTTCCATCACTGTTATAGAGGGCCAGATTCAGGGCCCTGCTCTTGCCCTGCTTGGAGTTTAACCACTGCATTTTCAACTGGGGGAAGGCCTCCTGGCACTGGCTGTAAATAGCGAAGCTGTTATCCTTTCCCTGGTTGTTGACCAGATAAATCCTCAAGGCATCGGATGGATAGGTGGACTCCGCCACAGACCTTACACAGTTAAAGAGAGTTTCCTCGGAATTGTAGACCGGGATAATCAGGGTCAGGCCCGGGAAATTTTTTAATTTTACTGCCTTGCGCATCTTCCTCTTCTGCTTTCTCCTTCGGGAAATCAGAAGAAGTCCTCCCCCTAAGGCCGGTAGGATTTCCATAATCACAGGAATGATAATCCAAGCTCCCCAAAAGAGAATGGAATGAAAAAATCTATTGATGATCATAAGAGAAATCACCTACCTTCATCTTAACTACCTGAGGCTTGGTAAACACAAAGAAGTAGAGAACCACAGCCAGGACATAGAAGACAATACGGCCCAGATATGTATGGGCAATGTAATAGTAATCACTTCCTGCAAAATGAATGATTTCGCAGATCAAAATCAGGCGAATTGCGTTGGCCAAAACCAGGTACATGCTTCCTGCAATGCCAACCAAAAACTTCTCCTGGAGGTTGTAGATTTCAAAGAAGGCCAAAATCGACAAAAAGGCCAAAATCTCAATTACTCCAGAGCACTCAAAATCGATCTGAACTGTCATGTCCCCGCTGGCATGGGAGACAAAAATTGTGGAGTACTTGAAGTAGGAGGAGAAGGTTCCTGTCATCTGGCCAAAACCACCTGCCACGGCAGATACAATGCGGGCCAGGGGAATGGTGATATATGGCCTGATATAAACCATAGAAATAACAAAAAGGCCAACTGCTCCCCAGACGAATCTCCAGGCAGACAATTTAGCCTTTTTGGTCACATGGAGAATGTAAAACCATAGAATGAGAACAAGAATTCCTATGATCCACTTCATATAGCTTTACACCTCCTTTACATTTACTCTTTAAGCCTCCATAGGACGAACTTTTTTTTCTGCATTTTTGGACTTGTAGGTCATATAGCCTCCCGTGGCTATTAATATAAGCATGGCAATCCCCGTCCATGGACCTGTAGAAGCGCCGGCAGTCTGAACATATTGGTTACCGATGGCTCCAAAGTTGACCTCAAAGGTCTGCATATCTGTTAAATCCAGATTAAACTTATCTGACAAAGCCTCCATATTGAGCTTAAACTCACATTCCTCTGAAGAATCCTTAATGGTGACCTTCATTCTTCCAAAGAGGTCGTTTCCCTGACTCTTGAGTTCATCCACTGTCTTGGCAGAAGACCATCCTGTCATGTCTACCATGTAATATTCGTAATCACCGTTTGCCAGATCGCTGGTGGATGGGTTCCAATTAATATTGCCCGCCTCATCCACAGTGACAAATCGAAACATCATAGACTTGCTATCATCCTGATTGACCCTCAGGGTCACATTGTTGAGAAGCCCTCTTCCCTTATTGGCAATCTGACTCTCCATGGTGGTTAGGCAGTGACAGTAGAGGGTATCTCCAAAGTAGAGGGCCGCCTCGCCGTCTACCACCCCTTCGTTGGTTCCCGCCGTGGCGTAGTCAATGCGGGAGTGAGGGTAGTTTTTCCAGTCCCCGTAGAGACCGTCGTATACGATTTCTGCATCGGAGGTCTGGGTATCTGTGCCGGCCTCCTGGCTGTCGCCTTCCTTGGTTCTAGTGTCCACAATATTCTCAATAAAGCGATCCTTGCACTGGTAGTAGCCAAAAGAATAGGTGGATTTTAATTCCGGCAGGGCTGAGGTTGGAATCTTGATCTCCCAGATACCGGTGGATCTTCCACCCTGGGACCACTCCCTGTACTGGTAGGAGGCCTCTGCCCCGTCAAGGCCGTTTACCAGGGCCTTGCCATTTTGTAATTTCAACTGAAAAAGACTGGTTCTTCCCAGGTCTGATACAAAGGAAAACTGTCCGTTGGAGTTAAGACCTGACCAGGTGGCATCTCCATTTCCCTTGTCTTCCATGTAGATGTAAATATAATCATCGTCCTGAAGGAGGGCTGTACTCACCAGTCCATTGTAGCCAGTGGACAAATCGCCGCTGACATCTACCTTTTCGATTCCCTTCCACTCGCTGGCATCCTGATCGATGGTAATTCCCGTAATTGCATCCTCTGAGGAGGCCTGGGCCTGATTGGCCACTGCCACAGCCGCAAAGGCAGCCACTAAACTCATGCCTATTAACTTTTTCTTTAAGCGTCCTCTTCTCATTTCACATCACCTTTCCTGCTGAGGGTATACATCCTGAGGGGAGTCTCCCCGATCATCAGCTGTCTGAGATTTAAGTCATGCATTTGAAGCTTGTCCTGTAAGCCCTCAAAAATCACATGTCCCACTTGCTCGATGGTGGCCTTGTTCTTACTTGTCTGATCTCTATCGGCCTTAAATTCTGGCAGGTCATTGAGATATTTCTGGTCAAAATATGCCAGATAATCCCGGGTGAAGCCCTCAATGCTGTCAAAGGCCTCTCCCTCTGCCCGGTCACTTTCCACATATGTAATAATCTCTACGGAGTGGCTATGGCGATGGTCATATTGATCATCCGTGCTGTGCATAATCGTTATAAAATAATGAAAACGATATATTCTCATATCCACAGTCCTCCACACTTTTTTTCACTTTATATTATAGCACAAATGTTTCTCTTGTAACGAAAAACCGTTATTTTTAAGAAAAACTTAAGATTCAAAAAAGAATTTTCGTATCTTTTTCGCAATCATATGCATGAGACGCTGCCTGGCCTCTGTGGCCGCCCAGCCAATATGGGGTGTAATCAAAAGTCTGTTCTGGTCCTTCACCTTTCTCAGAGGATTCTCCTCCGCCATAGGCTCCACATCTAGGACATCAAGGCCAGCTGCGGCAATTTGCCCCTGGTCAAGAGCCCTGGCCAGGTCCTCCTCCACCACAATAGGCCCCCGGCCCACATTAATTAAAATAGCTGTTTCTTTCATTTGTTCAAAGGCCTCCCAGCCCATGAGATGGTAGGTCTTCTCATTCAGAGGGGCGTGGATGGTGACAAAATCCGACTGTCTGAGCAGGTCTTCAAAGGAAACCTCCTCGTAATCCCCGTTGTGGTTTTGGCCACTGGTAGAATAATAAATCACCCGACAGCCAAAGGCCTTGGCCAATTCAGCCACCCTGCGGCCAATGGTTCCCAGACCAATAATTCCCCAGGTCTTCCCCTTAACCTCTGTAAAATGTTTTTCAAAATGGGTGAACATCCTGTCATTGACATAGGAGCCAGACTTTACATAGTCATCGTAGTAGGGAAGATTTTCCAGGAGGTAAAAGAGCATGGCAAAGGTGTGCTGGGCCACCGTCTCTGTGGAATATCCCGCCACATTCCTCCAGGCAATCCCCCTGGAATCTAAATATTCCTTGTCCAAATTATTGGTTCCCGTGGCTGTGACGCAAACCAGCTTCAGATTCTTAGCTCCCCCTATGGTCTCCTCATTGACAAGCATTTTGTTGAGAATCAAGACATCTGCGTCCTCCACCCTCTCAATCATTTCCTCCTTGGTGGAGTAGTCGTAGGTGACCACCTGGCCAAACTCCTGAAACTCCTGTAAATCAATATCCTCTCCCACAGATTTTCTGTCCAAAAAAACTATTTTCATCTTTTTCCTCCACGAATTACGCAGGTGCCACCTCCTGACACCTGCGCTTTTTTTATCGATTTCTTCGGTTATGTCTCTTGTAGTACTCCATCTTATCCTGATACATGGCCTTATCCGCCCGGTCCACAGCAATCTCCACATTGCGGGAGCTCTCCGTCCAGGCAAAGCCCTGGGAAACATTGATTTCCGGATGATTTCTCAAATCCTCACAGAACCTTCTCTCGTATTCCTCAAAGCGGGCCTCTCTTATGTTATTCAAAATAACAACAAACTCATCTCCACCTATGCGGAAAATGTTCTCCTCTCCAAACTCCTGAATCAGGAAGTTGGCAGCGTCTATAATCAGGTGGTCCCCTGCATCGTGGCCATAGGTGTCATTGGTCTCCTTGAGGCCATTGAGGTCCACAAAAACCACA
>JAILSA010000281.1 GCA_024697885.1 Eubacterium sp.
AAGCAGTAAGTCCCTTTTCGTTGCTCCATCAGATTTGGCAGCTTCAAAGAAACTACATTGTATAAAGGAATAGTTTCTATGTAGAATTACATGGTTAATTCAATGGGATTATATGTTTCATGCACAGTCATGGATTAGCCAAATACACTGTTAAGTTCCGTTTTGTGTATGAAAACAACACTTTTCGGAAGTTGTTAGTGTAAAGTTACAATATTTAACGTGAACTCGACGAAATAAATGTTTTATCGTTAATGTCGTTAATATAGACCATTAATGTCATTAATAATCTTATGATAAAGCATTAATGTTTTTTTGATTGATATTTCTTTGTGTGTTCGAATAATTTTTGTAAATTTGTATCTGAAAAATTATTTGACATGACACAAGAGTTTATATTACGCATAGCTCTTGCCCCCTCGACGGATGCTTCAATTTTCCAATCTTTCAATCTTTTCAATTCATTTTCTTTGTGATTACAGGAAAAGTTTGTACCTTTGCACAGATAAATTGGAACGGAGTGTCTATGTGTTTTTAAAAACATATAATGTCCATGTAATTATTCATAAATCTTTTCTGCAGAACATAGAATATAAACAATAACAATATGAAGATGAAAACAACTACAAAGAGATTTTTAATTCTATTTCTTGCCGTCATGGCGATGATGGTAAACGTGAATGCTGAGAAAGTTCCTTATGCGATTTATTCTAATAGAAATATGACATTCAAGTATGGCGAATTGCCGACGGGGCAATACGTCTATGATATGTCTAATGAAAATTATTATGAAAACTGGTATCCAATTATAGAATCCATTAAAACAATAACAATTGATTCATCGTTTGAAGAGGCTCAGCTTAAAAGTTGCGCAAGAATGTTTTACAAGATGTCTAATCTTGAGTCTATAGAGGGATTAAAGAATATTAATACCTCTCAAGTTACGGATATGAGTTTTATGTTTACTTGCTGCAATAGCCTTAAGACTCTTGATGTAAGCGGATTCAATACTTCAAATGTCACTAAAATGAGTAGTATGTTTTATGAGTGCTCATCGCTTACTACCCTTGATGTTAGTAGTTTCAATACTTCAAATGTTACCAACATGCAATCTATGTTCAGCAAATGTCATAAGCTTACGAGCCTTAATGTCAGTGGCTTTAACACCTCGAAAGTTACTGATATGAGTTCTATGTTTAATGCTTGTGACAGTCTTAAAAGTCTTGATGTCAGCAGTTTCAATACCTCTAACGTTACAAATATGGGTAGTATGTTTGATGGCTGTCAAAAACTTAAAGATCTTGATGTTGGTAATTTCAACACCTCAAATGTTACAAACATGAGTTACATGTTCGATTATTGTATCCGGCTTACGAGTCTTGATCTCAGTAGTTTCAATACTTCCAGCGTGACAAATATGAAATACATGTTCTCTTTTTGTACGTCTCTTGTAAGCCTTGACGTTAGTTGCTTTAATACGTCAAACGTTACAGATATGTCGTGTATGTTCCATTCGTGCACATCACTTACAAGTCTTGACCTCAGAGGTTTTGACACTTCAAAAGTTCCTAATACGAATTTGATGTTTGTTTATTGTTCAAAATTGACTACCATATATTGTAACGACAAATGGAATTGTGTTGTTTCTAAAGAATCGGCAGGAATGTTCGATACTTGTACTAGATTAAAGGGCGCAATATCATACAATTCCTCAAAGACTGGTCCAGACTATGCCAACCCAGACACTGGTTACTTTACATACAAAGACTATGACTTATGGGTAAACGGCACACAGGTGACGCGTACTAACTGTAACGACTTGTCAGTTATCAGCGGCGTTAGTGGCACTGTGAAGTTTGACAAATATACCAATACCCTTACACTTGACAATGCCACGATAACTGCCACAGGCAACAATACTTCATACGCCATAAAGAGCGACATGCCAAATCTGAAGATAGAAGTGAAAGGCAACAACACTCTTTCATACACATACGGTGGTGGAATAAATAGTAACGGCTCACTGGAACTCAGCGGCACCGATGGAAGTTCTCTATCAGTCAGCGGCCCCACGGCGCTGGTGATGACATCAGAGAAAGAAAATAACCCGATAGTCAATGACCTCAACCTGACGCTTGACGGCACCAGCTACTATGGAGTGCTCAGTTCATACAGCA
>JAILSA010000294.1 GCA_024697885.1 Eubacterium sp.
AAGGCTAAACAAATATTTCCAAAGCTCATTTTTTCCTCCAATCTTTTGACAAAAGCTCATAAGTTTCCTGCTCTACCTGTAAAATCTCATCCAGATTTGGATGGGCTATGATCTGGTGCTTACTCATAGCAAAATCAATCATATCATAGATTTGTAAAAATCCTATGTCCTTGTTTAAAAACTTTGCCACGGCATATTCGTTGGCCGCATTCATTACGGTTGGCATAGAGCCTCCCGCCCTGCTGGCCTCCACTGCCAGTGGAATTCCCTTTAGCACATCCGTGGCCGGCTCCTCAAAGTGTATATCACCGATTTTGGCAAAATCCAAACGGTCTCCTGACAGGGTCTGCCTCTCTGGATAATAGAGGGCATACTGGATTGGCAGCCTCATATCCGGCGTGCCAAGCTGGGCCATAACTGCCCCGTCCTGAAACTGGACCATGGAATGAATAATGCTCTGGGGCTGAACCAGGACCTTGATCTGGTCAAGGCTCACATCAAAGAGCCACTTGGCCTCAATGATTTCTAAGCCCTTATTGATCATGCTGGCAGAATCGGTGGTAATTTTTTTGCCCATAGACCAGTTGGGATGAGCCAGGGCCTGGTCTACTGTCACATGTTCCAATTCCGCGCGACTCTTTCCCCGGAAGGGACCACCAGAAGCTGTCAAATAAATTTTGTCCACCTGACTGGTCTTGTTGCCGTGAAGGCACTGAAAAATGGCAGAGTGCTCGCTGTCCACCGGCAGGAGTTTGACCTCCTTTTCTCTGGCAAGATTGGTAATCAAATGCCCCGCTGTCACCAGGGTCTCCTTGTTGGCAAGAGCAATGTCCTTGCCCGCTGAAATGGCCTCCATTACTGGTCTTAAGCCAATCATGCCCACCATGGCAGCCACTACAATGTCCACCTCAGGCAGGGTGGATACCTGGACAAAACCCTCCATGCCACAAAGTATCTGACATTCCTTTTGCTTTCCTATTTTATCCATCAGAGACTTTCTTGTCTCCTCATCCTTCATAACCACATATTTGGGATGGTAGTTGGCAATCTGTTCTGCCATTTTTTCCACATTGGAGCCCGCTGTCAGGGCCACCACCTCAAAATCCCCTGGATGCTCTGAAACCACTTCAAGGGTCTGGCTTCCGATGGAGCCTGTGGATCCCAATATCGTTAGTCTTTTCATCTTTTTCCTCCCGATCTTTATGCTTCTTGCCGTCTCCTAAAAAAGCTTGTAGGTGGACACAAGAATCAAGAGATAATAGACGAATGGGGCCACAAAAATCACGCTGTCAAAGCGGTCGAGAACCCCTCCGTGTCCCGGAATGATTTTTCCGTAATCCTTTACATCATAATTCCTCTTGATGGCAGATGCCGCCAGATCTCCGAACTGGGAAATCAGGGCACAAAGCATGGCAATTACCACCAGGGAAAAATGATAATCTAGGACAAATTTGTATCCGTAAGGGAAGTATAGGGAGTACAAAAAGGCAATGAGGCCAGCTCCCACAACGCCTCCCACGCAGCCCTCTATGGTCTTTTTGGGGCTGAGCTCGGAAAAATTGTGTTTTCCAAAGAGTCTTCCCACCACATAGGCGCAGGTGTCAGACCCCCAGGAACCGATAATAATCATCCAGACAAACCAGTGTCCTCCCTCAAGAGCCCTGGTCTGGTAAATGCAGGACAGGCTGAGAGACACATAGACAAAGCCCATAAATCCCAGGGCCACCTTGTCCACCCGAACCTTGGGATAATCCAAGACGTAAATGACCATAATGACAATCAAGAGCAATATAATCAGGGCGATGGTCCAACGAACCAGTCCAAAAAACATTAATACATAATATACAATTGTGGTGATGTAGCTAGCTATGGCAATGGGATGGTCCTCCATTTTTAGCACACGATAGAGTTCAAAGCTTCCCACCAAGGACAAACAGGCAATGGTGATAATCAGGGGAACTCCGCCGTAGGCAAAGAGAAATAGGGCCGCTGCCACTAGGCAAATACCACTTATAAGTCGAGTTACAAACATATGCTCCTCCAAAGTATCCTCTTATTTGACCCCGCCGTAGCGTCGGTCTCTTCCATTGTAATAGTCAATGGCTTTTTGCAATTCTGCCTTGTCAAAGTCAGGCCAGAGCACATCCGTGAAATAGAACTCTGTGTAGGCCAACTGCCAAAGCATGAAATTGGAAAGTCTCTCCTCACCACTTGTACGAATCATAAGATCTGGATCAGGAATCCCCCTGGTATCCAGGTAGGATGCGTAGGTCTCTTCACTGACCTGATCTAGTTGAATTTTCCCTTCCTGCAAATCTTTTCCCATGGCTCTCATGGCACGAATCATCTCGTCCCTACTTCCATAATTGAGGGCCACCTGAAAATGCAGTCCTGTGTTGGCCTTAGTGGCCTCCTCAAGCTCTCTTATGGTATCCTGCAAATCCGGCTCTAAGCGACTGATGTCGCCGATTACCTTGACTGCCATATTGTTCTTGTTACTTCTCTTAATACAGTTTTGCAGGTACTTGCGAAGTAGGACCATAAGGGATGTTACCTCGTCCTCAGGCCTTTTCCAGTTCTCCGTGGAAAAAGCGTAGACCGTCAAATAATTGACTCCAAGATTGTAGGCATCCTCGCATATTTGCTCCACTGTCTTTGCTCCCTCTACATGGCCGGCAGTTCTTGGCAGGTGCCTCTTCTTGGCCCAGCGTCCATTTCCATCCAGAATAATTGCCACATGGTTGGGCGCTTGCAATTGTGATCTATCCATATTTCCTCATTCCTATAACAATGTTTGAGGACAGCATACTACCTACTGTCCCCTTTTTGTCTTCTTTAGACCTTTTTATACTGTCATTACCTCATCGGATTTGGCCTCGATTTCCTGGTCCACAACCTTGATGAATTTATCTGTCAGTTTCTGAATTTTGTCCTCAGCCTGTTTCTGCTCATCCTCAGAAATCTCGTTGGCCTTGGCCTCCTTCTTTACTGCGTCATTGGCATCGCGACGGATGTTGCGGATGGCAACCTTAGTGGCCTCTCCCTTTTTCTTTACATCCTTCACCAGCTCTTTTCTGCGGTCCTCTGTAAGCTCTGGGAAAACCAGTCGAATTACCTTTCCGTCATTGGCAGGGGTCAGGCCGATATCTGAGGACAAAATCGCCTTCTCAATATCCTTGATCAGGCTTGCCTCCCAAGGCTGAATCTGAATCATACGGGCCTCTGGTACAGACACATTGGCCACGCTCTGAAGTGAGGATGGTGTTCCGTAGTAGTCCACCTGGATCTTGTCCAAAATTCTTGGGTTTGCTCTTCCTGCACGGATTGATGCGTACTCCTCCTTCAGGTTTGAAACTGATTTTTCCATTTTATCTTCGTATACTGTAATATCCATTTTTAACCTCCATTAATCTACTGTAATTGTAGTTCCGTTTGTATTTCCATTCACTGTGTGAATAATGCTATCCTCTTCGTTTAATCCAAAGATTTCCATTGGCATCTTGTTCTCATAGCAAAGAACCGCTGCGGCCAAATCAATAACTCCTAACTTCTGGTCCACAATGTCTCCCATGCGCATGGTGTCATACTTCTTGGCATCTGGATTCTTGGCTGGGTCAGAATCATAAACTCCATCAATGGACTTAGCTGCCAATATTACATCGGCATCAATCTCAATGGCTCTCAGGGCAGTTGCTGTATCGGTGGAGAAGTAAGGATGTCCTGTTCCCCCTGCAAAAAATACTACCATGTTCTTGCTCAAGTATTTATTAACCCTGTCCTTGGAAAAAAGCTTGGTAAAGGATCCGCACTCAAATGGCGTCAAGACCTGAGTCATAAGGCCCACAGACCTACAAATCTCAGACATGTAAATGCAGTTCATTACCGTTGCCATCATTCCTATCTGGTCTGCCTTGGTGCGGTCGATGGTCTCACTGGATCTTCCTCTCCAGAAATTTCCTCCTCCGATGACAATAGCCACCTGAGTTCCATCCTCCACTAATTTCTTAATCTGCTTGGCTACGGGAATACAGGTTGCCTCGTCAAAACCGGTTCCCTTATCTCCTGCCAAGGCCTCTCCGCTGAGTTTTAACAATACTCTCTTATACTTAGCCATAATAGCCTCCTTATTATTTTATTCAAAGAATGAATCCAAATCCACATCTGCATACTGTAGAGAACAATGTCCATCTACTACTGCGCCAGAATTAATCTGGATGGATTTAGCTCGAATATCTCCTTTAACCACCGCTGTGGAGTCCACAATTACTGGTCCACTCACCTCAATGTTGCCCTTCACTGCTCCGGCAACTACTACGGATGAACAATTAATATTTCCAATAACCACCGTGCCCACATCTATTTTTACCAGGCCATAGCTGTTAATGTCTCCTTCAAGTCTTGGTGTGTTGACATAGATTTCAGCAGCCATTGTATTACCGAGGATTTTACCTGTAATCGTGAGCTTACCCTTACACTCTACATCACCCTCAATGGTACCCTTTACCACAAGAGCTGTATCTGACTTAATGCCGCCGCTGATGGTGGTTCCCTTGGTAATCACGGTCTCCGTCTGAGTCATATCTTCCTCCCCCATATCCTGAAGGATTTCTAAATCTGGGACTTCCTCGAGGGCCGCTTCCTCCGGAATCTCCTCTGAACTCTCTTCTAGAATCTCCTCCGGAATCTCTTCTGCAAGTTCTTCTTCTTGAAGCACTTCCTCCGGAAGGCTTTCTTCCTCAGACACTTGCTCTAAAGTTTCCTCCGGAATCTCCTCTTCCAAGATTTCCTCATTTTCCTCTGGAGCTTCTTCCTCATAAATCTCTTCTAGGACTTCTTCTGGGATTTCTTCTGGAATCTCTTCCTCTACGACTTCCTCCGAAGTCTCTTCTGATACCTCGTCAAGAATTTCCTGTTCTACGGCCTTCTCAAATTCATTGGTCAGACCATCTAAAACTGCCATAGCGTCCTCGCCCTCAGGCAATTGGTCCAGGGCCTCTCCTGTGGATTCATAATCCTCTATTGTTTCCTTGAGAACACTCTCCTCTGTCACAGCTTCTGTCTCTTCATCCAAAGACTCTGTCAACTCGTTGACAGACTGAGCAACATCTTCTTTTAAATCCTTAAAAAAACTCATACAGCAGCCTCCTATTGTCTATTTTCTATGCTTTACCATATTTTTTTCACAATCAAAATTCATTATAGCATAGATTCAGGAAAAATGCACCCTTTTTAGTTGTTTATTCCGTGGTGAACCGGCTTGGTGCTGGCGCTAATGGTTTGGAAGGAATAGCCGTGTTTTTTGCCGTAGCGAATGATTTTTTTCAGGGCCCCGATGGTCTTGTTATTGTTGGGAAAATCGTGCATCAAAACCACATTTTCTCTATTCTTTTGAAGTCCTGACTTGACACTGCGAAATACCTGGCGGGAATTTCTGGCTCCTCCTGCATCACTTGAGGACACATTCCAGTCAAAGTAGGTGTAACCCCAGTCCCCCATCTTCTTGGACAGCCTGGACATAATTCCACGATTAAAGCGGCTGACTGTGTTTGAGCTTCCTCCCGGGAAGCGGGTAGCTGTAGGCCAGACCTTAAATTTCTTGTAAAAAAGTTTCTGAAGTTTTTCTATGTTTTCCTTGTAGGCCTGTTCGGACCGGTAGATTGCCCGGTAATTGTGCTGATAGCCGTGAAGTGCCAGGGAATGACCTTCCTTAATAATTCTCTTGGTCAGGCGAAAATCCTTCTTGGCCGGTTTTAATTCAAAAAAGGTAGCCTTTACCTTGCATTTTTTCAGTATTTTCAAAATTTTAGGGGTACTTGATGAGCTTGGACCGTCGTCAAAGGTCAGGTAGATGACACTCTTTTTTCTCTTCTTCACTGTCAGGTCGCAGGTCACCTCTTCATCACCTTTCCTACCTGTAATCACAGCGCTTCCCTTCTTTTTGGCAGTGACCACCCCTTTTTTCCCCACTTTGGCAACCTTTGGGTCCGAAGATGACCAGTGGTACTTTGTCACATTTCTCTTGTCTGTAAACTGTAATTTTAATTTTTCTCCCCTGTACATGGTGGCCTCCGGGTAGGCAAACTCTCCCTTTTCCCCCTCTAAAATCACCATTTTTGCCTCTGCCTTCTGTCCCCCATTAAAAGACAGAGCAAGGCATACCATGACAAGCATAGCCCAAATCTTCTTGGTCATTTTTCCATCTCCTCTTATCTTCAAAAACACCAAAAAGGAGACTCCGTCTCCGGCTTCTCCTTTTTGGTTTTATAAAATCAATAGATATTTCTATTATTATTTCATCTGTGCAGCAACTTCTGCAGCGAAGTCCTCTTCCTTCTTCTCAAGACCCTCACCTGTCTCGTAACGAACGAAGTTAACAAGCTTGATGTCGGTTCCAAGATTCTTAGCTACAGCAGCTACGTACTGAGCTACGGACTCTTTGTTCTCAGCCTTTACATAAACCTGCTCAGTAAGGCAAACCTCTTTGAGCTCCTTGTTCAAACGGCCTATGATCATCTTCTCGATGATATTGTCTGGCTTGTTGGCATTCTTAGGATCGTTCTTTGCCTGAGCAAGAAGAACTTCCTTCTCATGCTCCTTGTACTCCTCTGATACATCATCAGAAGAAAGATACTTCGGGTTCATAGCTGCGCTCTGCATTGCTACGTTCTTCAGGCACTCAACAACCTCTGCACCTGTGTTGTCTGTCTCAGCGGCAATCAATACACCGATTTTTCCGCCGGCGTGGATGTAGTCTACAACCAAACCATTGTCTACAGAAACCTTCTCAAAACGGCGGATGTTCATGTTCTCACCGATTGTTGCTACCATGGAAGCCAACTCTTCTTTTACAGTCTTAGAAGTATCTTTTGCCCATGCCTCTGCAAGGAAAGCATCCATATCTGCAGCGGAGCTAGCGTTTACCTGCTGGCAAACATCTGCTACGAAGTTCTGGAATGTATCATTCTTAGCTACGAAGTCTGTCTCGCTGTTAACCTCTACCATAGAAGCATTTTTTCCGTCTTCGCTGATGAAGGTCTTTACGATACCCTCAGCTGCAATACGGCCAGCTTTTTTCTCAGCCTTTGCAAGACCATTCTCGCGAAGCCACTCTACTGCTTTTTCCATATCGCCGTCTGTGTTTGTAAGAGCCTTCTTACAATCCATCATTCCAGCGCCTGTACTCTCTCTCAACTCTTTTACCATTGATGCTGTAATAGCCATTGTAAAATCCTACCTTTCTTTCTCTATTGAATTACTCTGCCTCTGCCTCAGCCTCTGCTGGAGCGTCAACATTAGACTCACCCTGATTTGCCTCGATTACAGCGTCTGCCATCTTAGAAACAATCAATTTAACGGCACGAATAGCGTCGTCGTTTCCAGGGATTACATAATCCAACTCTTCTGGATCACAGTTTGTATCTACAATACCGATCAAAGGAATTCCAAGAATGTGTGCCTCCTGGATACAAATTCTCTCTTTCTTTGGATCTACTACAAAAATTGCATCAGGAATATCTTTCATGTCTTTGATTCCCCCAAGGTTCTTCTCAAGCTTTTCCCACTCTTTCTTCAAGCCGATAAC
>JAILSA010000302.1 GCA_024697885.1 Eubacterium sp.
TGAGAGGTCAGATTGGACTTGGAGTATTGAAACTCCTCACATGCGGTGGCTGTGGTGTATGGTCTCTGGTAGACTTCATCATCTGCTGTATGAAAGTATACGGCGAGCCATACAAAGATGTTGAAGAAGTAACATTCATCGACGGACAGTACACAGCTTAATTTTTTTCATAATGAAAATTAACTAGAGGGAAGAAGCTCGTATAGGGCTTCTTTCTTTGCGTCAGGAAGAAGGGAGGCGGCCATGAAGAAAAAGAATAAGAAAATCAAATACATCCTGGTGCTGGCCCTGTTGGCCCTCTTCTTTGCCGGAGTCTGCTTTGCGGAGGTTTACCAGTGTCCCTTCCGCCTGGCCTTTGGCATCCCCTGTCCCTGCTGCGGCATGACAAGGGCAGTTCGGTCCGCCTGTATGGGACATTTTGGACAGTCCTTCCACTACCACCCCCTGTGGCCCCTTTTTCTTTTGGTTCTGGGGGGAGAGGTCCTGTACGAGTTCAAGGTTTTCAAAAACAAAAGCCTTTGGAACAACATTTTGCCAGGCCTGGCGGGGGTCCTGATTTTGATTTGCTACGGCATTCGCATGTACTTGGGAGTTGACATTTGAATGGGGTCAGAGCCCAAATGAGAGAGAGTTAAAATGAGAGAGAAAAGAAAAAATTTAAGAAAAATACTGTCCCTTCTTTTGGCAGGGGCAGTGTGTCTGAACCTGACGGCCTGTGGTCAGGATTCCGTGGGACCTGAGCAGGTCAAGAAGGACTTTGGGGTCAATCCTCCGGAGGAGAAAAAGGGCAAGAAAAACACAGATGATTTTTACCAGCTAGTGGGAGATAAGGCCTATGAGGATGGACCGGCTTCCTACTACTACAGGGCCCAGGGAAAGTCCTTCCAGGTCTATGACGGAGAGAACTTTCAGGACATGTTTTTGAAGGGGGTCAACCTAGGTGCCGGGGTGCCGGGACATTTTCCGGGAGAACTGGCCATTACAAAGAGCCAGTACCAGGCCTGGTTTCGACAGATTTCTGAAATGAATGCCAACTGCATTCGCGTCTATACCATCCAGAGTCCGGAATTTTACCAGGCCCTCTACGAGTTTAACCTGTCGGCCAAGAAGCCCCTCTACCTCTTTCACGGAACCTGGTTAGAGGAGAACTTGATCAAGAAAAAGTTCGACGCCTTTGACAAAAAGCTCCGCCAGTATTTGCGCCAGGAGGAAGAGGATGTCATCGATGTAATACATGGCAACTGCACCATAGAGGCCAGGGAGGGACATGCCAGCGGAACCTACCGCTACGATGTCTCTAAGTGGGTGATCGGGTGGATTTTGGGCATGGAGTCCGAGGGGGATTTTGTACAGGCCACCAATAAAAAACACGGAGAACTGACCTCCTATGAGGGCAAGTATTTTACCTGTAAGGATGTGACTCCTTTTGAGGTCTACTGGACAGAGACGGCAGAGGAGATTACAAGTTATGAGATGGAGCATTACGGCATGCAAAGGCCCCTGTCCTGCACCAACTGGCCCACCACAGATGCCCTGGACCACCCCAGCGAGACCATGAAGGTGGAGGATATGGTCAGCCTGAACATGGAGCATGTCAAGCCCACCGGGGAATTCAAGTGCGGCTCCTTTGCCGCCTATCACATCTACTCCTACTATCCAAACTTTATGTATACCCAGAAGGAATACCGGGACTACAAGGACAAGGAGGGCCAGGCCAACACCTACGAGGCCTATCTCAAGGATTTGAAAATAATCCACACCATTCCGATTTTGGTGGCGGAGTTTGGAATTCCTGCCTCTAGGGGGCTGACCCATGTCAATGATGTGACGGGTTACAACCAGGGGCAGACAGAGGAAAAAGATCAGGGAGAGAAACTGTCCCACATGATGGAGGACATCTACCAGGAGGACTATGCGGGAGGCCTGGTTTTTTCCTGGGAGGACGAGTGGTTTAAGAGAACCTGGAACACCGCCAATTTTAGCAATCCCAACAGGAGGGCCTACTGGAGCGATGTCATGACCAACGAGCAGCATTTTGGCCTCATGGAATTTGTGCCGGGGGACTACCGCCAGACCGTGACCCTGGACGGCCACCCGGGAGAGTGGACAGGGGAGGACCTTTTTTGCAAGAGGGATGGAATGGAGATGTCCATTAAGGAGGACTGTGCCTACCTCTATCTCATGGTGAAGAAAAAGGGAACTAGGTGGGGCCGGGAAGAGGTCAACATCCCCTTTGATATAACGCCAAAGTCTGGGGCCAAGTCCTATGGCAAGACTAAAATGAGCCGGCCGGTGGATTTTGTCCTGAAACTCAGGGGCATGAAAAAGACAGAACTTTTGGTGCAAAAATACTACAACCGTTACAATTTTGAGTACTCTAACTACGGGGACAAGTACAATTTTATGCCCCTTCTAAAGGCCGGGGAGAAAAATGCGGCCCACTTTGAGAAAATCCGCTATCTCCTGGAGGTGGCCCTGGACTTGCCAGACCGGGATCTGACCATTCCAAAGAAGGACTACTACGGCGGGGAAATGACCTTTGGCACCACGGATTACGAGAAGGATGACTACAATTCTCTGGCAGATTTTTACTATCGGGGAGAGATTTTGGAAATTCGCATTCCCTGGCTCTTACTCAACTTCCGCGACCCTTCGAGCAACCTGGTGGAGGGGGATTTTTGGGGGGAGAAGTCCTATCAGGATTTGAAGGTCCAAAAAATCTATCTGGGGCTGGGAGATGCCAAGGCCAAGAAGACAAAACTCAAGGCCTACAAGCCAAAAACCTGGAATTCCTACCCTTACCACGAGCGCCTGAGGGAGAGCTACTACATCCTCAAGGAGACCTATGAACAGGTGGGAAAACCAAAAAAAGATTGACAAGGATTTTATCTGTGTTAGAATGATTCAAGTAGGGAGCTGGTTTGGCCGGCTGAGAGGAGATTTACAATCTCGACCTGTAACCTGATTTGGATAATGCCAACGTAGGGAAATATTGAAGAGACCTATCACTCGGATATACCGCTATGTTGGTGTATCCGAGTTTTTGTTTTATCAAACCCTCCCTTGTGGCAGATTGGGGACACCACCTTCTACCACGTTAAATAACTTTTATATTTGAAAGGAGCAATTTTTATCATGAAGTGGAAACTCAAAGACATTCTCATGGTAGCCATTGTAGGTGTCCTGTTCTCGTTCCTATTCTTGGGAGCGAACTATTTGGGAGGCGTGCTGGTTGCAGCGCTGACTCCAACAGGATACGGACCTCTAGGCTATCAACTTATTTACGGTTTGTGGTTTATGGCAGCGACCTTTACCACATACATCATTCAGAAACCAGGCGTAGGTATTGTAGCGGAAATGCTTGCGGCAGTAATCGAGGTTATGATGGGCGGTATGTTCGGTCCTATGACTCTTGTAAACGGATTTGTACAGGGCTTCGGCTGTGAGCTGGGCTTCATCACCACTGGTTACAAAAAGTACAATATGGCAACCATGGTTTTGGCATCTGTACTCTGTTCTATCGTTTCATTTATCCCAGAATATTTCTTGTATGGCTACGGCGCTTACGGTTTATCTATGAATGCTATGATGCTTCTTGCCCGTACCATCAGTTCTATTATATTTACTGGTATTGTCAACAAGGTTTTGGCAGATCGTTTGGCCAAGGCCGGCGTCCTTCGCGGCTACAAGCTGGGCATGGCGCAGGTTGACATGAAGGAGGCTGCATAAGCATGGAGGCAGCCATCCAAGCGGACCATGTGACCTTCCGATATTTGGAGGGGGGTCAGGCCATTCTTGAGGATGTGTCCCTGACCATTCCTGCGGGGAAAATCACGGTTCTCATGGGCAGCAGCGGTTGCGGCAAAAGCACTCTGGCCTCTGTTCTTTGCGGACTCTTTCCAGAAAATGGCGGATCCTTGGATTCGGGGGAAATCACTCTGTTCGGAGATAGGCTGACAGACCTTTCCCTCCAGCAAAGGGCCAGAACCATCACTATGATGTTTCAAAATCCGGACCTGCAATTTTGCATGAAAACCCTGCGGGAGGAACTTTATTTTTGCTTAGAAAACCTTCAGGTCAAGCCTGAGCTCATGGAAAAAATGTCCGTCAAGGCGGTCAGACTCATGGAGACCGAGGACCTTCTTGACCGGGAACTTTTTAGCCTGTCGGGGGGAGAGAAGCAGCGAGCTATGCTGACCTGTCTCCACCTCCTAGACGCCAGGTGCATTATCCTCGACGAGGCCTTTGCCAACCTGGACCCTTCTGGTGTCCGTGACCTGCTGGGACTTCTGGAAAAAATGTGTCAGGAGGGCAAAACTATTCTGGCCATTGACCACATGTGCGACCACTGGCTTGAGGTGGCTCACCGCTTTGTAATTTTAGGTAAGGGCGGCAAGGTTTTGGAGGAAATCGAGGACCCAAAGAAGCTGCCTGACTACCAGGAACTTTTTGCCAGGGAGGGCATTGCCTACCCGGGCATCTGGCAGGAAAAAAGGTCTGAACAAGGGGAGCCTGAGGCCGCACTTAGCCTCGATAATTTCTCCCTGAAAAATGGCCAGGACCTGCTCTTTCAGGGGAGCCTTGATTTTCCCAAAGGAAAAATTTCTGCCATTCTTGGCAGGAGCGGCTGCGGCAAAACTTCTTTTTTGATGACGATTTTGAAGCAGAGAGCTTATGAGGGTAGCTTGTTTTTTTGCCTGGATTCAGAAAAAAAGGAAGTCAGGAAAATGAAGGAAAAGGAATGTTTTTCTTTTGTCAGTATGGCTTTTCAAAATCCTTCCAATCAGTTTGTGACTCAGAATGTTCTTGCTGAGGTGGAGGATGGCATGGAGGGGATCTCCCCGGAGGAGGACAAAAAAAGGGCTTTGGAGCTTTTGGACTCCTGTCAGCTGAGGCCTTACCAGAATTATTCTCCCTACATGCTGAGCCAGGGCCAGCAGCGGCGTCTGGCGGTTTTGTCCGTCTTGTCCGCAGGCCAAAGGCTTTTGCTCCTAGATGAGCCCACCTACGGCCAGGATTACAAGTCGGCCAGGGCTCTTATGGATTTGATTGTAGAAAAGGTGGAGAAGAAGGGCCTGACGGTCCTTATGACCACTCACGACAGAGGTCTGGCCAGAGCCTATGGGGACAAACTTTATCTGGTGGAGGATAAGACCATAAGGGAGGTGGCGGACCTGTGAGAGTTTCTTTTATGGAAAAAATCAACCCGGTGGTGAAGGGGGTAACTGTCTTACTTTCCTGCGTCATCCTGGCCGTCACCTCTTCCTGGCAAATGAATCTTTTTGTCTTTGGCCTGGGCCTTTTGATTCTTGTTTTTGCCTCCAGGTGCAAGCTCCTAAACTTGCTCAAGGTTTTTTTGCCTGTTCTTGTGATCGCCGCATCTTCTTTTGTGGCAGGTCTTTTGAACGGGGAAAATCAGGTGGAGTCCAGTTCCATCTATCAGGCGGGGGACCTTAATTCGGCATTGCTTTTGTCTACCAGGATTTTGGCCTACGTAGCCCTCGGCATGGTTTTTGCCATGACCACGGACCAGAAGACTTTTATCATGAGCCTGATCCACCAGGCTCACCTAAAGCCTAAGTTTGCCTACGGGGTTCTGGCGGCGGTCAACCTTTTGCCCACCCTCAACCGGGAGTGGGACCAGGTCAATCTGGCCTACCGGGTCCGCCAAAAGAAGAGGGGAATCCTTCCTTTTGGCCCCCTCTTTAACAGCCTGGTCAACGGCATTCGCTGGTCGGAAAATGTGGCAATGGCCATGGAGTCCAAGGGCTTTGACGGGGACGGGAAACGGACCTATGCCATGGTAACTAAAGTGGTTGCCAGGGATTATGTTTTTGCAATTGTTATGATCTGCCTCATGCTTGGGGGCATGATTGTATCCTTTAGATTTTTATAGAAATGAGGTATATATGATGAAAAACTCAGAGCGTATTTTTAATGATTTAAGTGAACTTTGGGAGTCCTACAACAGCCATCCTTTTATCCAGGGCCTGGCAGATGGCAGCCTTCCAAAGGACAAATTTCAATTTTTTATGACACAGGATCACTTGTACTTGATTCAGTATGCCAAGGTCTTTGCCATGGGTGTGATCAAGTGCAAAAATGAGGCGGACATGAGGCTTTTTGCCGAGTTGATTTCCGCCACCCTCAATGTGGAAAATGCCATTCACAGAAGCTACCTAAAGAAGCTTGGCATCACCAACGAGGAGTTGGCAGCAGCCCAGCCTAGCATTGTCATGGAGGCCTATACCAACTACATGATCGGCGTAGCTCAGAAGGAGGGCATGGCTGAAATCATGGCAGCAGTGCTGGCCTGCTCCTGGACCTACAAGCTGATTGGCGACTACCTTGAGAAGGTGCCTGGCGCCAAGGACCACGAGTTCTACGGCGACTGGGTTTGCCAGTATATGTCTGACACTTACCGCTCATCTAACGATTTGATGATCGACATGTTTGACCGCTTCAGCCAGGGCTGCAGCGAGGAGGAGTTTCAAAATCTGGAGCACATCATTTACTCTTGTACCCAGTTTGAGTACATGTTCTGGGATATGGCATGGAATAAGAAACTGGTAGAGGAGATGAAATAGGGCGTATAGGGAAACGGGAGTAGTTCATAATAGGATAAGGGAGAAAAGAACTCTGGAGGCGCGAGAACGTCGACGGGGTTCTTTTTTGGTTGGGGGGAGGGAAAGCAAGGCGGGCCGCAGGGCGGCCCGTAAGGGGTGGTGGCTGGAGGGAGGTGCTGTTGGGGGAGAGTTGGTTGGAGTGTGGGATGTTGGCTATGATATTGGAGTTTTTCCGGGATATCATAGCCAGATTCGGGGAAAAAGGGCTGGCAACTTGCTTTTCTGGCTAAGATATTAGAAGAATTTTGGGATATCATAGCCGGATTCGGGGGAGAAGGGGAGAAAACTCGATTTTTTGGCTATGATATAAGAAGTTTGTCGAGATATCATAGCCGGGGGAGCGCCAAAGCCAGGATGCAAGGCGGGCCGCAGGGCGGCCCGTAAGGCCCCGGTCCGCTACTAAAATAAACAAGTCCCATAAACGGTACTATAAGAATGATATAATCTATAGGAACTTCTATAAACCAGAAAGAGGTATATGAATGAAAGATTATATTAAAAACATCATTTTAAACCCAGATCCGGGCCTCTACATGCTAGAGTTACCAACCGGTGTGGGAAAGTCTTACAGTGTTGCCAATGCTATTGCGGAAAGTCTGGAAAATTTAAAAAATGGTCAGCGGATCATTTACCTAACAACCTTAAATAAGAACCTTCCCGAAAAGGATATGATGAAGGCTTTGGGAGGTGAAGCGGAGTATAAGAAAAATGTTTTGAGAATCAGGTCTAACCTCGATGAAGTCGTGGATAAAATCGAGGGAATCCAGATTCCAGAAAAGATGCCTGAGCGAAACAGACTGGAGAAGAATTTTAGAATTATTCAGGAAAAAGTAAAGTGTTACAAGGATTTGAAAAAAAGGAAAAAGGGAAATAAAGAATACCTTCAGAGCCTGGAGGAAGAAATTAAGGAGGGAGATGCCAAGCTTCGCTACGATATTAGGCGGATTTTGGCCAATCGTTTTCCGAACAAAGGAGAGAGAATAGAGGTTATTAAAACAAACCCAAATTACAAGTGGATTGGGCAGCTTTATCCTGCGGTTTTCACGGAGGAATATCCAATTTTAATGCTGTCTGTCAGCAAATTCATGAAGAAAAATTCAGTTTTAATTGAACCTAGCTATGATTTTTTGAAATCGGATTTGTTGAAGAATGCCATTATTTTCATCGACGAATTTGATGCGACGAAGGAAACTATTCAGGGAGAATTAATCGAGAGATCGCTGGATTTAAAATCCGAATTTCTAAGTGTATTTCAGCAGATTATGGACAAGATGCAGGTTAAGAAAATGACACCACTTCTAGTGGAATCACTGATGGATGTCGGTAAGAAGGGGGGCAAGAGGCCGGAGGAAGAACTTCAGAAAATTGGCAGAAAAATTGAGTCTGACTACGCAGCAGATTTAAGTATAAAATGCAAGGAAGAAAGCTCCGATAGAAATCAGAAATTCCTGTTTAACGATGGATCCTATCACAAGGCATTGGGAGGAAATGCCAGTTATATTCGAGCAGTGAAAAATCAAGAAGAAAACGAGATTCAGGTCTATTTTGAAAATAAGGATGATTATTACAAAAACAAGAGTGAGATGGACATTTCCTTATATGGACTCCTGCGTGCTCTCCATATGTTCCTCATAAGCTTTGTTTGGATTTTAAATGATTGGGCTGTATGTTATGCAAATCGCGTAAATAATAAAAGGGGAAACCAGGGAGATTTGATGACAGAGGAAAATGCCGCTAGCAGTATTTTGAAGTGGATGCGTTTAGATCAGAGCCAAGTTAGTCTTCTGACAGGAGAGCAGTGTCGAATTGCAAAAAGCAATTTGGGGATTTCATCGGAGATTCAAAAATTTTATGACAGGGGATTTGAATTTTTTGAATTTGAGGATAACGACAACCATCATATCAACACCTATCTCCAGTATGTTAGAGTTTATGACACACCGGAAAAGATTTTGTACTATCTGGCATCTATTGCCACGGTGGTAGGAATATCCGCCACTGCAGAGATCGCTACGGTGGTGGGAAATTATGACTTGACCTATCTAAGAGAAAAGTTAGATGACCACTATCATCCGACTCCTAAGGAATTGAAAAATAAATATAAGCAAATCCTTGATGCCAGATGGCAACCTTATGAGAATGAGGATATTATTACTCAGGTGGAAGTGATTCCAAGTCAAGGGGGCCAGTTAGATATAAAAAGACATTGTCAGAAATTTGTGAGTCCGGAAATTGCAGAATATGTTAGCAATCTGATAGGAAATGAGACCAAAGATGATTATGTGGCGACTCGATATTGTAACATTTTTCAA
>JAILSA010000023.1 GCA_024697885.1 Eubacterium sp.
GCAAGCAGACCAAGGATGCCCCTTATTACATAGGCAATGCTCTGGCCCTACTCTTTGTGTGTGGAATTATCATCGGGGCCATTTCCCTTATATTTTTGGAGCCCCTTTTGATCTTCTTTGGCTCGCCGGGGGATGTTTTGCCTTATGCCAAGGAATATGTCAGCATCACAGCCATTGGTTTTCCATTTTTGATGGTGACCCTGGGAGGCGGCCACTTGATTCGAGCCGACGGCAGTCCCGGAATGACCATGGTCTGCAGTTTGAGCGGAGCCATTATCAACACGATTTTGGATGCGGTTTTTGTCCTGGGCTTTAACTGGGGGATGAAGGGAGCCGCCCTTGCCACAGTAATCGGCCAGGTGATTTCCTTCCTGATTGTGATTCACTACATGACCAGAAGATTTAAGACCGTAAAACTTGAACTCGGTCACCTCAGAGTTCAGATGAAATATGTGAGAGTCTTGGCCTCCATCGGTATGGGATCCTTCTTTAACCAGATTGCCATGATGGTGGTGCAGATTGTTCTCAACAATTCCTTGAAAAAATACGGCGGGGCCTCGGTTTACGGAGAGTCCATTCCTGTGGCGGTGGCTGGTATTGTCACCAAGGTGGCCCAGGTATTTTTCTCCATTGTCATTGGAATCGTTCAGGGAACCCAGCCTATTATCAGCTTCAACTACGGAGCTAGGAATTACAAGCGAGTGAGAGAGGCCTACAAGGTGGCTATGATTGCAGGACTTTTGGTGTCTATTCTGGCATTTTTGGTCTTCCAGCTCATGCCAAGACAGGTAATCGCCCTCTTCGGAGAGGGGTCCGAGGCCTACTTCGCCTTCGCAGTCAACTACTTTAGAATTTACATGTTCTTTATTTTATTGAACTTTATACAACCAATTACAGCTACGTTTTTTACTTCCATCGGCAAGGCCTTCAAGGGAGCCTTTTTGTCACTGACCAGGCAGATTCTCTTTTTCCTTCCTCTGATTGTGATTTTGCCACATTTTATGGGAATTGATGGAATCCTCTACGCTGCCCCAATCTCCGATTTTATGGCCCTGGTGGCCACAGTGATTATGGCGGTTATGGAGTTCAAAAACATAGCCAAATTAGAGAGGGGAGAAATGAATGGGGGAACTTTATAATTTTATAGAAAATGCCAGGCGGTGGATTTTTGCCATTCGTCGCCAGGACATCAGTCTGAGCGATAACCTTTTTACCCAGGGAGTGGAATTTCTTAGCCAGCTCTTGGCCAGGCCGGACATGGGAGAGGTTCAGGACCAAATCCTAGATGCCTATGGCTTGGTCTTGCAGGCCATGGAGGACAAGGATTATATTCTGGCGGCGGATTATATGGAGATGTCCCTTCTGCCGGTGGTCCAGCATAAAATTCTGCAGGATATAGATGGCTTTCCTGAATTGGAAGAAGAGGAAAATTACCGGGTGGAATACACGGGAGACCTTTTTCCTACCCTCTGCAAGAGGGGGATTTATCTCCACTCCAACAATGACCCGATTACCGAGGCTTTGGCCTGGGGAGAAAAGGTGTTTACGACAGGAGTAGAATCCTATAGCATCGTTGGTCTTGCCATGGGCTACCAGGCCTATATCCTGGGGCAAAAAGACCTGATTCAGGTAAAAATCTACGAGGAAGACCAGAGGGTAATCGAACTTTTTGACAAGTATTCCCCTGTGGCAAAGGCCTTGAGGCAAAACCCCAGGGTGGAGATTATTCACGACCCGGGCTACAGAAGATTTGTTGAGGCGGGGGACAAGCAGGGGAAAATCGCCCTCTACCACCCATCTCTTCAGACGATCCGGGAGGACAAACTTGGGAATCAGATGGCAAACCTCTTTATGCAGATGGATAACATGGTTCGGTGGGAAAATAATTTTCTCCTGAACTTTGCCTGGAACTCAAAGCAGGTTTTGGCAGGCATTGAGGACTTGAGAGCAAAATTTCAGGACAAGGATGTCTACCTCATAGCGGGAGGTCCATCCCTCGATCGAAATATAGGAAAACTTAAGGATAAGCAGGGGGATAATTCCCTGATTCTTACGGTGGGAACTTCTCTTAGAAGGTGTTTAAGCGAGGGGATTCAGCCGGATTTTGCCATTATCACCGACCCCAAGGCGGGGGTGGTCAATCAGATTCGGGACCTTGCACACATGGAGACCCCACTGATTATACTCTCCACCACCTACAGTCAGGTGGAGAAAAACTACAGGGGACCAAAGTACCTTCTCTGTCAGGAGGGCTTTGATCTGGCGGAGAACCTGGCCAAGGAGAGAGGCTGGGAACTGGTGGAGACTGGCGGGTCTGTCACCACCACAGCTCTTGACCTCTGCATTCGCTTGGGAGCTAGTCGGGTGATTTTTCTGGGACTGGATTTGGCCTTTACCGGGGGCAAGACCCACGCAGGTCAGACCGGCAGCCAGACAAACCGGGAACTTGGCCTGCAGGTGGAAGATGTTTATGGAAATATGGTGGGAACATCAAAGAATCTAAATACTTATCGTCTCTGGATTGAACGGAGGATTCAAAAGGCGCTAGACGACAAGAGTAGAACCGTGTTTATAGACGCTTCTGAGGGAGGAGCCAGAGTCAAGGGAACCCTGGTTTCTGACCTGGATCAAGTGTAAAAAGGGGGTGCCATATGTACCAGAACAAGAAGTTTTTGGCCCTGATTCCCGCCCGAGGTGGCAGCAAGGGAATTCCGGGGAAAAATATTAGGGACCTGGGGGGAAAGCCTCTCATTGCCCACACTATTTTGGCGGCAAAAAAATCTGCCTATGTGGATCAGGTGGTGGTGACTACAGACAGTCAGGAAATCGCCCGGGTGGCAGAGGAATATGGAGCTAGAATTCCCTGCCTGAGACCGACGGAGCTGGCTTCGGACCAGTCAAAAACCATTGATGCCATCCTTCACATGGTGGATTTTTTGAAAAAAGAGGGAGAGACCTATGACTATCTGGTCCTTCTTCAGCCAACGAGCCCCCTTCGGACACAAGAGGATATAGATGGGGCCATCGCCCTTGCCCTGGAAGAGGGGAAGGACCTGGTCAGTTTGTCTCCCGTCAGCGACCACCCCATTTTAGTTCGGACCAGAGGGGAAGATGGAAGTCTTTCTAAACTTTTGGACCAAAATTCCACCCTGCGCCGCCAGGACATGCCGGACTACTACCGGGTCAACGGGGCGATTTATATCAATGTCATGGAGAATTTGTCTCCAGAGACCAGTTTTAACGACAATCCTCTGGGCTACCTTATGGAGGCCTCACACAGCGTGGACATTGACGAGCCGGTGGATTTTGCCATGGCGGAATTTTACCTGGACCAGGAGGATTAACATATGAAGAAAGAGGGCTATTATTCCTCGGGACAATTTGCCAAGATGGCCCATATCTCTGTGCGAACCGTCCGTTTTTATGACAAGGAGGACATTTTGAAACCCTCCCTTGTGACAGAGGCGGGAGCCAGATTTTACACGGACCAGGATTTTACCAGGCTCCAGCAGATTATGCTCTTTAAGTATCTGGGATTTTCCCTGGATGAAATTCGGGACTTTCTGGCGCCGGAGGCGGACTATCAGTTTTTGGCCAATTCTTTGGAACTCCAGCGCAAGCTGATTCAGGACCGGATTAGCCAGCTTGACTTGGTGGAGCAGGCCATTGGGGATACCATTTTCCAACTGCGAGAGAAGAAAAATGTGGACGGCCAGCGTATGCTAGAGCTTATCCACTTGACGGGCATGGAAAATTCCATGAAGGCCCAGTATCAAAATTCCTCCAATATTTCCGCCAGGATTCAGCTCCACAACCTTTACTCCGTCAATCAAAAAGGTTGGTTTCCATGGGTTTACGACCAGTGTAGAATGCCGAAAAACGGAGAAGTTTTAGAACTTGGCTGCGGCAACGGAGCCTTCTGGAAACAGAACAGTCCAAGGCTTCCTAAGGGCCTGAATATATACTTATCGGATGTGTCTGAGGGCATGATTCGAGAGCTTTCCAGGGACAAATCCTTTGGGGGGGATTTTCACTTCCAGGCCTTTGACGCAGGCCAGATTCCCTATGAAGATGAGAGCTTTGATTTGGTTTTGGCCAACCACATACTCTTTTACTGTCAGGATATTGAGGGGGTAGTGGGGGAAATCCACCGGGTTTTGAAAAAGGGCGGCCTCCTTGTCTGCGGCACCTACGGGCAAAATCACATGCGGGAGGTGACAGAACTTGTTCAGGAGTTTGACGAGAGAATTGTTCTGGCGGGGGAAAATCTCTACGAGCGATTTGGCAAGGAGAATGGGGGACAAATCCTATCCCAATATTTTGCCCAGGTGGAGTGGCGCGACTACGAAGACCACCTTGAGGTGACAGAGGCGGAGCCCCTTGTGGAGTATGTTTTGTCCTGTCACGGCAACCAAAATCAATATATTTTGGACCGCTACATGAAGTTTAAGGCCTTTGTGGAGTCCAAGGTTTCCGGGACTTTTTTCATAAGTAAGGAGGCGGGAATTTTTCTCGCCAGGAAAAAAATTTAAAAAAATACTTGAAGGTGACCTAGCGTCACCTTTTATAATGTGATAAAGTAATGTAAATAAAGCGATATCCTGTGGGATGTTAGGAGGAAATGAAATGAAGGGAATTATTCTTGCCGGCGGATCCGGTACCAGACTTTATCCATTGACCAAGGTGACAAGTAAGCAGCTGTTGCCGATTTACGATAAGCCAATGATTTATTATCCAATGTCAGTGCTTATGAATGCCGGAATTCGAGACATTTTGATTATATCTACACCAGCGGACACCCCTCGATTTGAGGAGCTTCTCGGTGACGGCAACCAGTTTGGTGTCAACCTAAGCTACGCTGTTCAGCCAAGCCCAGACGGACTGGCTCAGGCCTTTATTATAGGTGAGGAATTTATTGGAAATGACACGGTGGCCATGGTTTTGGGTGACAATATTTTCTATGGCTACGGTATGAAAAACAGACTTCGCGCTGCGGTGGAGAGAGCGGAAAATGGCCAGGGAGCCACGGTTTTTGGCTACTACGTAGACGACCCAGAGCGCTTTGGTATTGTGGAATTTAATGAGGAGGGCAAGGCTATTTCTATTGAAGAAAAGCCGGAGCACCCAAAGAGCAACTACTGCGTCACAGGTCTTTACTTCTACGACAACAAGGTGGTGGAGTACGCCAAGCAGCTCAAGCCATCCAAGCGCGGGGAACTTGAAATCACTGACCTCAACCAGATTTACCTGAGAAATCAGGACCTCAATGTGGAACTTTTGGGAGCAGGATTCACCTGGCTGGATACGGGAACTCACGAGAGCCTGGTGGAGGCCACTAATTTTGTTAAGACCGTGGAGGACCACCAGCACCGCAAGATTGCCTGCCTTGAGGAAATCGCCTACCGCAATGGTTGGATTAACAAGGATGAGGTTATGGCAGTCTACGAGGAAGTCAAGAAAAATCAGTATGGAAAATATCTCTTAGATGTTTTAAATGGAAAATACAGGGAGGCCTAAGAAATGAAAAAGACCATTATCGTTACCGGAGGAGCCGGTTTTATTGGAAGCAATTTTGTTTTTCACATGTTGAATAAGTACCCAGACTATCGCATTATCTGTCTGGACTGCCTGACCTATGCGGGCAACCTGTCCACCTTGGCGCCAGTAATGGACAATCCTAACTTCCGTTTTGTCAAGGAGAGCATCTGCAACCGCCAGGCTGTTTACAAGCTTTTCGAGGAAGAGAAGCCGGACATGGTGGTTAATTTTGCCGCGGAGAGCCATGTGGACCGGTCCATTGAAAATCCTGAGGTTTTCCTTGAGACCAATATTATGGGAACGGCTGTTTTGATGGACGCCTGCCGCAAGTACGGCATCGAGCGCTACCACCAGGTGTCCACCGACGAGGTCTATGGCGATTTGCCACTGGACCGTCCGGACCTTTTTTTCACAGAGGAGACTCCAATCCACACCTCCAGCCCTTACTCTTCTAGTAAGGCAAGTGCGGATTTGCTGGTTTTGGCCTACCACAGAACTTACGGCCTGCCTGTTTCCATCAGCCGCTGCTCCAACAACTACGGTCCTTACCATTTTCCGGAGAAGCTGATTCCTCTCATGATTGCCAACGCCCTGAACGACAAGCCTCTGCCTGTATACGGCAAGGGGGAAAATGTCCGCGATTGGCTCTACGTGGAGGACCACTGTAAGGCCATTGACCTGATTATTCACAATGGCAAGGTGGGTGAGGTCTACAATGTAGGCGGCCACAACGAGATGAAAAATATTGATATTGTAAAAATCATTTGCAAGGCCCTTGACAAGCCGGAGAGTCTTATTACCTATGTGACTGACCGCAAGGGCCACGACATGCGCTATGCCATCGACCCAACCAAAATCCACAAGGAGCTTGGCTGGCTGCCGGAGACCAAGTTTGAGGACGGCATCCAGAAGACCATCCAGTGGTACTTAGACAACAAGGAGTGGTGGGAGACCATCATCTCCGGCGAGTATCAGAATTATTATGAAAAAATGTACGGAAACCGATAGGAAGGCGATAGTATGAAGGTATTTGTGACTGGAATCTCTGGCCAGCTTGGCCACGATGTCATGGAGGAATTGAATAAAAGGTCCATTCAGGCGGTGGGTTCGGATTTACAGGAGGGCATCTGCCTTGACTTAACCCAGGCCCAACAGGTGGAAAATGTTTTGTCCCAGGAAAAACCGGATGTCATTGTCCACTGCGCCGCATGGACTGCTGTGGATGCAGCAGAGGATGAGGAAAATCAGGCCAAGGTCTATGCCGTCAATGTGGGAGCCACTGAAAATCTGGCCCGCATGGCCAAAAAACTGGATGCCAAAATGGTTTATCTCTCCACGGACTATGTTTTTGACGGTCAGGGCAAGGAGCCCTGGAAGGCAGATTGCCAGACCTACGCCCCTCTCAACTATTATGGTAAAACCAAGTACCTGGGGGAGGAAATGGTCCGCAAGTATTTGGAAAAATATTTTATTGTCCGCATCGCCTGGGTCTTTGGCGTCAACGGCAACAATTTTATCAAGACCATGTTGCGAGTGGGAGAAAACCACGACTTGCTGACGGTGGTGGATGACCAGATCGGCACACCGACCTACACCTACGACCTGGCAAGACTTCTGGTGGACATGCTGGAGTCTGACAAGTACGGTTGCTACCATGCCACCAACGAGGGCGGTTTTATCAGCTGGTACGAATTTGCCAGAGAGATTTTTGACCAGGCAGCAGCCCTGGGAAATTCGGCCTACGACAGTGACCACTTGACCCTCAAGCCGGTAACCACTGAGGAGTACGGTGTCTCCAAGGCAAGGAGACCTTTTAACTCTCGCCTGGACAAGTCGAAGTTAGTTGAAAATGGATTTGAGCCCCTGCCTGACTGGCGGGACGCCCTTTCTAGATATTTAACTCAGTTGGAGAAATCCCCCACCTCTAAGCGTTAGCGTAGGTGGGGGTTATGACAAACTAACATGAAATAATGAAATAGAGGTAGAAAAAAATGGGACAGATTAAAGTTGAGAAAAATATGAATGGAATCCAGGGCCTTTGCGTCATCGAGCCAGCCGTCCACGGCGACAAGCGCGGCTACTTTATGGAGACCTATAATTTTAATGATATGAAGGAAGAGGGTCTGGACATGGTTTTCGTTCAGGATAACCAGTCCATGTCCGTCAAGGGAGTGCTTCGCGGCCTCCACTTCCAGAAGGAGTTTCCACAGGGCAAGTTGGTCCGGGTCATCAAGGGCCAGGTCTTTGATGTGGCAGTGGACCTTCGTTCCGGCTCCGAAACTTTCGGCAAGTGGTACGGCCTTGTCTTGTCCGAGGAAAATAAAAAGCAGTTCTATATTCCAGAGGGCTTTGCCCACGGATTTTTGGTTCTCAGCCAGGAGGCAGAGTTTTGCTACAAGTGCACTGACTTCTATCATCCGGGAGATGAGGGCGGCCTGGCTTGGAATGACCCAGACATTGGAATTGAGTGGCCACAGGTGAAGGGCCAGTACCAGGGAAGCGCCAGCGCTGAGGGCTACTGCATGGAAGATGGCACAGCCTTGAACCTGAGTGACAAGGACCAGGCATGGTCGGGGATAAAGGAGTTTAGATAAAAAAACCAAAACCCTATTGACAAAATCGCCACAGAGGTTATAATAATTAGCATGCTAATGATTAGCATGCTAATTTTTTTTAAACCAAACCAAGAAGATAGAAAGGAGAGTATATGACGGATCGTGAACTAACTCATCAGTTTATCGTAACTAGTCAAAAGCATCGCAAGACCCTAGATGCCAGTCTAGACGAGACGGGAATGCACCGAGGACAGCACCGGGTGCTCATGACCCTTTCTTGCAAAGATATACATACGCAGGTGGAATTGGCCAAGGAGTTAGAAGTGGCGCCGGCCACCATAGCTGTTTCCCTCAAAGGCTTGGAGAAGGATGGCTATGTGGAGCGCGGGGCCAAGGAAGGAGACAACCGGGCCAAGCAGGTTTTTTTGACAGACAAGGGTCGAAAGCTGGTGGAAGGAAGCAAGAAATTTTTCGAGACACTCGACCAGCAGATGTATCTGGATTTTAGCCAGGAAGAGAAGGATTTGTTCCAAGGC
>JAILSA010000031.1 GCA_024697885.1 Eubacterium sp.
GGAGGTGACCAGATGCCAGAAAAAAGTGGTGAGAAAAAACTGAATAAGCTTTTTGTGGCTCTGGTAATTCTTGCAAGCCTGCTTGTCTACGGCCTGGTGGCCTGGGGACTAGTCAGCCTCCTAAGGGCCAGCGGTACCTATCCTGCAGGGGAGGAGACCCTGGGATTTATCTACAAGGGTGACCGCCTCTACGAGGAAATCCTCAGGGGGAACTACTATCCACTCTACGACCCTTATTGGTATAACGGGGTGGATTTTTTCCGGACCTGGTCTCCCCTGCCTATTTATGTTTTGGCCCTGCTCCAGTACCTTTTTCCGGGAAAAAATATGGACGCCTACCTGGCCTACAATGTCTTTGTCTTTGGCCTGGGTGCCTGCAACTTTCTCTTTATTGGCCTCAAGAAAAAAAGACCGGTTTTGGGAGCAGTCCTTGGAATTATTTGGTTCTTTTTGCCTGCCAACCTGGTGGACCTCTACCAGGAGGGGGATTTGGCCAAGGCCCTGGTGTCTGCCCTTTTGCCCCTTTTGATTTATCATATTTATGAGTACATATCCGGGGAAGAGGAGGAGAGAAAACACCTCTTCTGCCTGGGACTGGTGGGAGGAATTATGGTTCTTTGCCACCTGGCCTACATGGGGATTTTGTCTATTTTCCTATTGATTTTTCTCCTGCTTTACTGCCTTTGGAATCGCAGGGAGAGTCAGGGAATAGTCCTTAGGAGCCTGAAGGTTTTGGTGGGGCTTGTGGCCGCCTTCTTGCTGGCGGGGATCTGGCTGGTGCCGGCCCTGACGGGAGGTATCCTGGACAGCGTAACAGGTGAAAGCCTGTCCGACTATTTCCAGAGCGGATTTTTGTCCCTTAATGCCTGGCAGCGAACAGTCAGTGACGGCCAGGGATTTTACTTTGGACTGGCGGCCTTTATCCTGGGCGTTTTTGGAATATTCTTTGCCAGGAAAAAAGAGGTGCCGGGATTTGTGACGGGAATTTTCTTTTATCTAATGACCACCAACCTTGGCTATGTTTTGGTTGGAATCCTGCCGGGGGGAGACTACCTCTGGCTCTTAGCCTTTTTGCCGGTGGGTCTTATTATGATATTTATGAGCCTACTCTACTGGGAGTCCCTGAGAAAGTGGATTCTATTTATGATGGTCCTTTTTCTGGTGGGAGACTGCATCCCATCCTATCCCTTGATTTTCGGCTACGGAGATAAGTCTACACCAGTAGAACGCCTGACAACCGCCAGTGATAACAGCCTGATCACCTATGCCAAATCCATTACCAACCAGAGAATGGCCCTTTTAGATGGCTACAAGCTAGGGGCCAAGGGCATCTATCTGGCCACAGACAACCTGGGAGACCAGGGCAAAATGACCAGCCAGGGAATCGGTTGGAGACTGGCAGAGACGTCCTCCAATGTGGCCCAGCTCAACCAGGCCTTAGAGGAGGGGTGTTTTGAATACCTTTTTGACCGCTGTCTGGACCTGGGAAATGATACTGTTCTCATTGACAGCCTGCGAATTGAGGAGGAGTACAGGGATTTGACGGCCCTGGACAAGGCGGCAGACCGATTGAATTACCAGCTGATGAAGACCAGCGGCAATTACCGGGTTTACCACCAGACCAATGCCAATGCCGGTCAGACCTTCGGCCTGGTGACCTCCTATGATGCCATTGGAATCGGAGACGGGGCAGGCGCTATAGCCCTTTATTTCCCAGATATTGAGGAGACCCAGTCCAACAACCTGAACGATTACAATTTTGATGATTTGAAAAATTATCAGACCATCTTTTTGGATGGCTTTATCTATGACGACCGCCAGCAGGCAGAGGAATTGCTGACGAAATTGGCGGACTACGGCTGTAGAATAGTTATTTTATCCGACGGAGTTCCTGAGGACCCAGAGAAGAAGCAGCACGAATTTTTGGGGGTTCGCATGAATTCAGTCACTTTTAAAAACGGTTACCCTGAGCTAGTGCTGACAGATTCTCAGGGCAACAATAATCTTTTGAACACAGATCTTTTTGCCAGGGACCACGCCCAGTGGAACACCTTTTATATGACGGGCTTAGACCAGGTGGACGGCTACACCACAGAGGATGGGGTGGAGCTTCCTTTCTATGGAAGAAAATATAATAATAATATTATCTTCCTGGGAATCAACCTGACTTACCATTATGCCCTGACCAGGGACAAGTCAGTAGAGCCCCTCTTGGCGGAAATTTTTTCCTCGGAGGCGGGCCGACTGCCAAATCGTATCCTGGTTCCTATTAAGGTGACAGTGGGCAACCGGACCATTACCATTCTCTCAGATTTTGATAATGTGAATACCAGCCTGGCTTATCATGATCATTTTATGACAGAGCAGGGGGAGGGAAGTCTGATATCAAAGAACTTCTTAACCCATGTAAACAAGGGTTCTACTATTGTAGTAATCCAATATCCAAACTTCTGGTTCGGACTGTCTGTCTCAGTCCTGGGTCTTATTATTCTTTTCCTTTTATCCTTTTATGGAAGACAAAATTCATATTTCCCTATTGACATAGTGGGTGAGTAGGTAATACAATTCAGTATGGAAGATTTACATCGGTTTTTTAAAGGAGGACCTTTCTGAATGTTTATTACAACCAAGGGAAGCTATGCCTTGCGAGTCATGGTGGAATTGGCCATTTACGGAGGAGAGGACTACGTGCCCCTCAAGGAGATTGCCAGTCGCCAGGAAATATCACAAAAGTACCTAGAGAGCATTATGTCTATTTTGTCTAAGGGAAAATTAGTGGAGGCTGCCAGCGGCAAGGGCGGAGGATATCGTCTGACCAGGAAGCCGGAGGAATACAAGGTGGGAGAGATTTTTCGCCTGACAGAGGGCCAGCTTTCTCCAGTCAGCTGTCATGCTATGGATGGCAAAGGCTGTGACAACAGCGCCAATTGCGTCACACTGCCTTTTTGGCAGGGATTGAGCGATACCATTAACGACTATCTTGACAACCACACCCTAGATGAGGTTATTAGTAAAAATATATAGATACAGGAGGCTAAAACATTGGCTAATTTATTAGAGATAAAAGATTTACATGTTGGAGTAGAGGAAACAGAGATTTTGAAGGGGGTTAACCTGTCAATTGGAGAGGATGAAATTCATGTTTTGATGGGACCAAATGGTACTGGTAAGTCCACCTTGGGATATGCCATTACAGGAAACCCTTCCTATCAGATTTCCCAGGGACAGATTTTTTTCGAGGGAGAAGATATAAGCAATATGGCAGTGGACGAGAGGGCTAAGAAGGGAATTTTTCTCTCTTTCCAAAATCCACTTGAGGTGCCGGGTGTGACCCTGAGCGCCTTTATCCGTAGCGCCTTGGAGCAAAAGACGGGAGAGCGCATTCGCCTCTTTCAGTTTAAGAAGGATTTGGCAGAGACCATGAAGCTTCTTGACATGGATGAGTCCTATGCCGAGAGAGATTTGAATGTGGGATTTTCCGGCGGTGAGAAAAAGAAGGCTGAGATTCTTCAGATGCTAATGCTAGAGCCATCTCTGGCTATTTTGGATGAGACGGATTCCGGCCTGGATGTAGATGCGGTCCGCACTGTCTCTAAGGGCATCAGTATTTTTAAGGAGCGCTGCAAGGGAAGCCTTTTGATTATCACCCACAGCACCAAGATTTTGGAGTCACTGCAGGTGGATGTAACACATGTTATGGCCGGCGGTGTCATTGTCAAAGAGGGGGATGCCTCTCTGGTAGACGAGATCAACCAAAAGGGCTTTGAGGAGTTTGAATAAGACCGAAAGGAGAGTTTACATACATGGAAAACCTTCAAAAAACTCAGGTAGAAGATATTGACCGCAGCATCTACGATGTAAAGGATGCAGAAGTGGATAATTATAGAATTGAAGAGGGCTTGACCAAGGATATTGTGGACCAGATTTCCCAGGAGAAAAATGATCCGGAGTGGATGCATGAATTTCGTCTCAAGTCCTTAGATATATACAATCAGCTGGGTGTGCCAGACTGGGGTCCTTCTATTGAGGGACTTAATATGGATGAGATTGTCACCTATGTAAGGCCAAATACCCATATGCAGACCACCTGGGAGGAAGTTCCAGAGGACATTAAGGAGACCTTCGAGCGACTGGGAATTCCTCAGGCGGAGAGAGAGTCCCTGGCAGGTGTGGGGGCCCAGTACGATTCTGAGCTGGTATACCACAACCTCCAGGAGGATGTGGCGGCCCAGGGAGTTATTTACACAGACCTGGAGAGCGCCATGCACGGGGAATACGGCCAGATGATTCAGGACCACTTTATGAAATTAGTTCCCCCTACCGACCACAAGTTTGCAGCCCTTCACGGGGCAGTTTGGTCCGGCGGTTCCTTTGTCTATGTGCCAAAGGGAGTGGAGGTAAAAATTCCCCTCCAGTCTTATTTTCGTCTGAATGCCAAGGGTGCAGGACAGTTTGAGCACACCCTGATTATTGTAGACGACGAGGCCAGCCTTCACTTTATCGAGGGATGTTCGGCCCCTAAGTACAACGTGGCCAACCTTCACGCCGGCTGTGTGGAGCTCTTTGTGGGCAAAAATGCCAAGCTCCGCTATTCCACCATTGAAAACTGGTCCAGAAATATGTACAACCTAAATACCAAGCGTGCCATCTGTGATGAGGGGGGCACCATCGAGTGGGTGTCCGGTTCCTTCGGGTCTCATGTCAGCTACCTCTATCCTATGAGTATTCTCAAGGGCAAGGGTTCCCACATGGAATTTACGGGAGTGACCTTCGCCGGCCACGACCAGAACTTAGACACGGGAGCCAAGGTTGTCCACGCGGCACCGGAAACTTCTTCTTATATGAATACCAAATCCATCAGCAAGGGAGGCGGAATCTCCACCTTCCGAAGCAGTGTAGTGGTTCAGAAAAATGCCAACAAGTCCAAGTCGGCAGTTTCCTGTGAGTCCCTGATGATCGACTCCGACTCCAGGTCCGACACCATTCCAGCCATGGACATCCGGGCCAAGGATGTGGCCATTGGACACGAGGCCAAGATTGGCAGCATTAGAGACGACGCTGTCTTTTACCTCATGTCTCGAGGCATGAGCGAGGAGGAGGCCAAGTCCTTGATTGTCAGCGGTTTTGCAGACAATGTATCCAAGGAACTTCCTCTGGAATACGCCATTGAAATGAACAACCTGATCCGCCTGGAGATGGTGGGAAGTATCGGATAAGGAGGCAGACTATGACAGAAAAAATTGTAAACCAGTTGCCAAGTAAGACCTGGTATTGGCTCAAAATAAATGACTCCAGATTCCAGTGGAATGAGGACCAGAACCAGGCCCTAGAGGAGGTAAAAATTCAGGCCTCCAAGGGACAGGTGGCTGACCCGGTAACCCTGGTAATAGATGAAGATTACGAATATGCCACAAAGCACATTGTGATTGAGGCAGAGGAAGACAGCCAGGTGACGGTCTATGTCACCTATAAAACAGAGAAAAATCTGGCAGTGATTACAGACATGAAGGCGGCAAAAAATGCCAGGATTCGTTTGGTTCAGACACAGATGAGCAAGGAAAATTCTCTGATTTTTAACAAGGTTCAGGGCCAGATTGAGGAGAAAGCCAAGATCGAGGTGATCCAGTTCTACCTGGGTCGAGGCAGGATTTATACAGATAACCAAATGGATTTGATGGGCAAAAAATCAGAGTCCGCCTATGACATTGCCTACTTGGGCCAGGGGCAGGACCTGATTGACATCAATGTTGTCCTCAACCACTACGGCGTCAAGTCCCACAGCGAGACCTATGTGGGAGGTGCCTTAAAGGACGCCTCCAAAAAGATTTTCCGCGGAACCATTGATTTCAAAAACGGTGCCTCTAAGGCCACAGGCGATGAGCAGGAGACAGTACTCCTCTTAGGAGACCAGGTTCACAACCTGACCATTCCCGTGATTCTCTGTGCAGAGGAGGATGTGTCGGGAACCCACGGCGCCAGCATTGGGGAGCTTGATGAGGAGACCCTCTTTTACTTTGAGAGCCGTGGCATTGACCAAAAGACTGCAGAAAATATTATGGCCAGGGCCAGTGTGGAGAGATTGATTCGCAAGTTAGAAGACCAGGGTGCCCAGAACCAAGTCCAGCAAATACTTTGCCAGGTACTCTAGGTGCCAGAAGGAGACCTTATTATGACCTATGATGTTCGACAGGATTTTCCCCTTCTAGTCAAGGAGGAATTTGCCTACCTAGATAATGCCGCCACCTCCCAGAGACCCCAGTGTGTTCTGGATGCGGAGATGGATTTTTATGTGAATCACAATGCCAATCCCCTGCGAGGAGCCTATCCTCTCAGTGTGGAGGCCACAGACATATATGAATCCTGTCGCCAAAAGGTGAGGGATTTTATTCACGCGGCAAATACAAGAGAGATTATTTTTACCAGAAATACCACAGAGAGTATGAACCTGGTGGCCTACAGTTATGGCCTGTCCCAGGTGGAAGAGGGAGACGAGATTTTGGTCTCTATTATGGAGCACCACAGCAACCTCCTTCCCTGGCAGATGGTGGCCCGTCAAAAGGGGGCCAAGCTCAATTTTATTGAGTGCCGCATGGATGGAAGCCTAGACCTTGACCAGGTAAAAAAGCAGATTACAGACCGGACCAAAATCGTGGCCATCAACCAGGTGTCCAATGTCCTTGGCCGGGTCAATCCCATCAAGGAAATTGCCGCTATGGCCCACGAAAAAGGTGCTGTCATTGTGGTGGATGGTGCCCAGAGCGCCCCTCACATGCCAGCGGATGTGCAGGAGTTGGATGCGGACTTTTTTGCCTTTTCTGGCCATAAGCTTCTTGGACCTATGGGAATTGGAGTTCTCTATGGAAAAAGAGACCTCCTAAAGGCCATGCCTCCATTTTTGACAGGAGGCGAGATGATTGAATCTGTTACCAGACAGGGGGCTAAGTATGCAGCTATCCCTCACAAGTTCGAGGCGGGTACGGTAAACGGAGCCGGGGCAGCAGGCCTAGGAGCTGCCATTGATTATATTGAAAAAATTGGTTTTTCCTATATGCAGGAGAGGGAATTGACCCTGACCAAAAGGGCTATGGATGGTCTGAGGGAAATCCCTCATGTGGAGATTTATGGCTCAGACAGGCCAGAGGACCACACAGGAATTATCACCTTTAAGGTGGAGAATGTTCACCCTCACGATGTCAGTGAGATAATGATTTCTGACAAAATCGCAGTTCGGGCGGGGCATCACTGCGCCCAACCTCTCTTGACCCACCTGGGGGTAAATTCTACCACCAGAGCATCCTTTATGTTCTACAACACAGAGGAAGAGGTTGACCGTTTCATTGAAAGTGTAAAAACAGTAAGGGAGAGAATGGGCTATGATCAATAAGAGTTTTTATAATGAGATTTTGACGGAACACAATATCCGTCCTGAATTTAAACATGAAATCTCCGATCCGGATATTTCCTTAGAGGGGGTAAATCCCAGCTGTGGAGATGACATTATCCTAAACCTCAAGGTGGAGGACAATGTGATTGTGGACGGAGCCTTTGTGGGAGATGGATGCGCTATTTCCCAGGCCTCTGCAGATATTATGCTGGGTATGGTAATTGGCCAAAAAAAGGATGAGGCCCTGCGCCTGGCAGACCTCTTTATGAAAATGATCCAGGGCCAGGCCAGCCAGGAGGAAATTGAGGAACTTGAAGAGGCGGGAGCCCTTCAGGACATTGCCCACATGCCAGCTCGTGTAAAATGTGCTGTCCTGGGTTGGAGAACCCTAAAGGAGGCCTTTGGCCAGTCCTGGGAGGACGAGGATTAAAAAAGATTAATATAAGAAAAAGTGCCTCACCGGCTTGAGATTGAGCTGGTGGAGCACTTCTTTTTTTATGAAAAATTATTTGTCTTCTTTTTTCTCTTCCACAATCTGGATGTGTACATCGGACAGCTGCTTTGGATCTACCTCGGCAGGAGCGCCCATCATAACATCCTGGGCATTTTTGTTCATTGGGAAAGGAATGATCTCGCGGATGCTTTCCTCGCCGGCAATCAACATGATCATGCGGTCTACACCAGGAGCGATTCCTGCATGAGGAGGTGCACCGTAGGTGAAGGCATTGTACATGGCTGGGAACTTGGCTTTTACATCTTCCTCACCTAGTCCCACAATCTCAAAGGCCTTTACCATAACTTCTGGCTCGTGGTTACGAACGGCACCGGAGGACAGCTCCACGCCGTTGCAGACTAAGTCGTACTGGTAGGCCAAAATGTCCAGTGGCTCCATGGTCTCAAGGGCCTCTCGTCCGCCCTGTGGCATGGAGAATGGGTTGTGACAAAATTCCAACTCGCCGGACTCCTCGCCGATTTCATACATTGGGAAGTCTACAATCCAGCAGAACTCGTAGGTCTCTTTGTTCATGTAACCCTCAAAACTGTTTGCCAAGGTTTTCAAAATAACACCGGCAGTCTTCTGAGCCTTTCTCAGTGGACCGGCGCAGACAGCGATGAAGTCCCCTGCCTTCAAATTCAGACCGGAGATAATGGCCTCTTTTTTGTCCTGAAGGAACTTGGCAATACCACCGATGATTTCGCCGTTTTCGTCAATGCGGAACCAGAAGGCTTTTTCTCCGCTGATAACCTCAACCTCAGAGCACATTTTGTCAATCTGCTTTCTTGTGCCCTTGAAGTCGTTAGCCACAATAGCCTTGATCTGGTTGCCCTCGAATGGTCCAAAACCGCAGTCAGCCAAAAGGTCTGTGGCATCCTGAACCTCAAGGGTGATGCGGAGGTCTGGTTTGTCTGAACCATATTTTTCCATTGCCTCTAAGTAAGGGATTCTCTTAAATGGAGGTTTGGAAGCCTGGTTGTAAATGCCGTACTTGGCAAAAATAGGAGGGAGTACATCCTCTAAAATCTCAAAAACATCT
>JAILSA010000046.1 GCA_024697885.1 Eubacterium sp.
TCCATTCACTGCAGGCCTTACCTACAATGCTCATCCCGTGGGTGTTGCCGCTGCCATTGCTTGTATTAAGGAGTACAAAAGACTTGGTACCAGAGAGCATGTCCTGGAACTTGAACCATACCTGAAGGAGAAATTGGCTAAACTCAAGGAAAAGCATATCTCCGTAGGAGATGTTCGCTCCATAGGACTCTTTGGGGCAATCGAGTTCTCCCATTCCAAAGAGGAGAGACAGCCAATCACCGAGGGGAAAAATGGCCAGAACTTTTTGCAGGAGTTTCTCATTCATTTGAGAGACCAGCACGGCATTTTGACTTTTGGAGGAGGCTCTCACATCCTGGTTGCACCACCGCTGATTACAAGTAAAGAAGAATTGGATGAAATATTTGACAGGCTGGATCAGGCCATCGAATATGTCGATGAGTTAGTATAAAAAAGTTTGAGGAGGAAATCATATGTCCAGATTTGATACTGATCGATTACACGCGGGATATAATCCGGCAGATCACAACAATGCAGTTGCTGTACCAATTTATCAGACAGCAGCCTTTGAAATTGGGACCGTAAAGAGGTCCGATGATATGTTTTCTTTTGATGATTTTGACCCTCTCTACACCAGGTTGTCAAATCCAACATCGGATGTTTTAAACGAGAGACTTGCCAAACTTCACAACGCCACAGGTGCCATTAGCCTGGGTTCAGGTATGGCAGCAGTGACCTATTCCCTCCTCAATGTGGCTGAGACTGGGGGACATATTGTTGCCATTCCAAGATTGTATGGAGGCTCAGTTGATAGCTTTACCCAGATTTTTTCCAAATTGAATATTGAGGTGTCCTTAGTTGATGACCCGGATGATATCAGCCAGTTTGAGAGAGAAATCAAGGACAATACAAAGGCCATTTATATTGAGTCCATCACCAATCCCAATGCCACTGTTTTAGATATTGAGGAAATCGCAAAGGTCGCTCATAAGAACGGAATTCCTCTTATTGTGGACAATACCCTTGCCACTCCTTATCTGCTAAATCCTTTTGATTACGGCGCAGATGTAGTCGTATATTCCGCCACAAAGGCCCTGGCAGGCCACGGAAATGTAATCGCTGGAGCAGTGGTGGAAAACGGCAAGTTCAACTGGGCAAATGGCAAGTTTCCACAATTTACGGAGACTCCATATTTTCTGCAGGGCCAGGATGGCAAACCAAGAAGTGTTCTTGATATCTTTGGAGATGCACCTTTTACCGGGAGAATCAACGCGATCCACCTGAACTACTTAGGAGCAGTGATTTCACCTTTTGACGCCTTCCTGGTTTTGACGGGAATAGAAACCCTGTCAGAGAGAGTGGCAAAACAGGTCAAAAATGCAGAGGCTATTGTGGAATTTTTGGAGGGCAGAGAGGAAGTTTTGTGGGTGAAACATCCTCATGCCAAGGCAAATCCCTACGCGGATCTGGCCAGGAAATACTTGCCAAAGGGAGCGGGTGGAATCCTGTCCTTTGGGCTCAAGGGAAGCAAAGAGCAGAGAGAAAAGTTCCTGGAATCCACAGAGGTTTTTTCCTTCCAGGCCAATATTGGAGATGCCAAGTCTCTCATTATTAACCCAAGCAACACAACTCATATTGAGTTAAATCCGCAGCTACAGGAGAAGGCGGACATTTTGCCTGAGACAATTCGTCTGTCCCTGGGACTCGAAGATATAGAGGACCTAATAGAAGACTTAGAAAGAGCTTTTAAAAAGGCCAATATTTAGAAAGAAAAGAGGAAAAAAAATGAAGAAAAAAGAATTGTTTATTGGAATACTAATAATTTTACTCGGCCTGGTAATCAGCGTGGGCCCCTACACCTTTTTCCATGTATGCAAGGGAAATATGGGAATGGAGGGACAGATGAGTCCCTGCCAAAAGACCGCAGTGGCAGAACTTGTTGTGGGAATCCTTCTGGCGATTTCAGGGGTAATCAGTTTTGTGGTAAAGACAGAACTTGTGAAAAAGATTTCTGGCATCTTCCATGTGGTAATCGGAATTTTGGTGATAGCATTTGCCACTGTAATAACTGGAACCTGCAAGGACTTGCAAATGCACTGCAACACCACTACCAAGCCATGGCTGATTGTTCTTGGCAGCCTGGTAATTGTGTTGGGGCTTGTTGAAAGTTTTTTTGCCTTCCGGAAAAAGCAGGATGATATTTATGAGAAAATCGAACAGGAAATACAATATGAAGATGAAGAATAATCTTGCCTTTAGTAACATTAAAAGAAATCCCACGAGATGCCTGGGTTTAATATTTGTAGTGAGCCTCCTTACATTTGTAATGTTTGGAGGTTTCATCTTAATCATAAGTTTAAAAAATGGATTAGAGACAGCGGAAAAAAGATTCGGGGCAAAGCTGATGGCAGTTCCTGTCAACTATGATGAGGAGGCTGAGGGGATTCTGGTGAGAGGGGAACCCAATTATTTTTACCTTGATAAGACCTATGTGGAGGATATAAAAAAGATAGAGGGAGTGAGAACCGTGACTCCGGAGTTTTTCCTGACCTCCACATCCGAGTCCTGCTGTGATGTAAAGGTCCAGTTTATCGGCTTTGACCCGGAAAGCGATTTTTCTATACAGCCCTGGATTCGGGAAAAATTTGAGGCAGACCTAGAGGATGGAGCCCTGCTTATTGGCAGCGATATACAATTTGAGGATGAGGACAAGAGTCTGAAATTTTTTGACCAGGAATTTCAGGTGGCTGCCAGACTTCAAAAAACGGGAACTGGTCTGGACCAGTCCATATATGCGGACATGAATACCATAAAGACTCTCTTTGAAGCAGCCAGGAAAAAGGGCTTTTCCTTCACGGAAAATATAGACCCGGAAAAGAGTGTCTCCGCTATTCTTATAGATACGGAAGAAGGGTATGACCCAGACACGGTTCGGCACAATATCCGGTCCCGGATAAATGGAGTTCAGGTGATTAAATCCGGAAATATGATTACGGATATTGCCAAAAATCTGGGCCAATTTGTGTGGGTTCTCTACCTTCTGGTGGCCCTTTTGATTGTTTTGTCATTTATGACCATGGCTACGATTTTTTCTGTGAGCATAAACGAGAGGAAAAAAGAATTTGCCACCATACGAGTGCTGGGAGGTACAAGTAGCTACATAGCCCAGATTATATGCAGAGAGGCAGGGGTGATTGGTATAGGCGGAAGTCTGTGCGGTCTGCTTTTGGCCAGCCTGATTATTTTCCCTTTTAGCTACAGCATTTCTCAAAGTTGGGACCTTCCCTTTATACAGCCCGGTCCCCTGGAAATTCTGGGCCTGGCTTTGGCTAGCCTCCTAGTTTCATTTTTGGTATGTACCATAACATCCATAATTAGTATCGTAAAGGTTAACAAAATAAAAATCTATGAAAGTTTGAGGGACAACAGGTAGAGTTATGTA
>JAILSA010000063.1 GCA_024697885.1 Eubacterium sp.
TTTAATTGCTAAATAACAAATCAAGTGGGGGTATTCACTATGAAAAAAAACATTTTAATTACAGGTGCATCCAGGGGAATCGGCAAGGCCACTGCCGAATACCTCGCCAGGGAAAATTACAATTTGATTCTGGTGGCCAGAAATGAGTCTTCTCTCTTAAACCTAGCAGAGAATCTCGGCCAGGACATTACTGTTTTCCCTTATGATTTAAGTGATCTAGAACACATCAGTCAGATCTTTGAGCACTTAGCTCAAAAGGGAATCAAACTAGATGGCCTTGTTCACTGCGCCGGTGTAAATAATGATATTCCTATTCGCAATAATAATATCGACCTGATGAGGGAAACCTTAACCATTAATTACATGTCATTTGTGGAACTTGTAAAATATTTTTCCAAAAAGAAGTATTCAAACGACGGCGCTTCTATTGTGGCCATTTCATCCCTGGCTACCAACTTCTTTTCCGCAGGTATGTCCACCTACACCTCCTCTAAGGCAGCCCTTGAAGCCACTATAAAAATAGCCGCCAAAGAGTTTATCAAAAGAAAAATTCGAGTAAATGGAATTGCCCCAAACTGTGTTGATACAGAAATGGTGGAGAATGCTCCCTTCCTGACAGATGAAAAAATAAGCAGGTCCCAGGGTCTTGGGATTATTGAACCAATTCACATTGCCTACCTGGCAGAATTTTTAATGTCTGATAAATCTAACTATATCACTGGTGCCATCATTCCAGTTTCTGCTGGCACAGTATAATTCTTTGATTTTATAAATTCAAGAAGTGGCCCACCAACGTGAGACTTTCAAGTTGGTAGACCACTTCTTATTTTTTTCTATCTTATTGCGACAGACTCTTTTTCTCAGCCCTCTTATCCAAGCTATACTCCAACTCCGGATTCACCGCATTGACTCTCATATTCGGCTCAATAGAGGAGGTAATAAAGGTGTTACCACCAATTGTTACATTGTCACCAATAATGGTCTCTCCCCCCAAAACTGAGGCGTTGGAATAGATTGTCACATTATTTCCGATGGTAGGATGTCTCTTATTTCCCTTGAGCATCTGACCGCGTCTGGTGGACAAAGCTCCTATGGTCACACCCTGATAAATCTTTACATGATCTCCAATAATAGTGGTCTCTCCCACTACAATACCCGTACCATGGTCAATGAAAAAATACTTGCCGATGGTGGCTCCCGGGTGGATGTCGATTCCTGTCAGGCTGTGGGCGTGCTCTGTCATAATACGGGGAATAATAGGAATCCCCAGCAGGGATAGCTCATGGGCCACTCGGTAAACGGTTATGGCAAAAATTCCCGGATAGGAAAAAATAACCTCATCCGTATTATAAGCTGCCGGGTCCCCGTCATAGGCCGCCTGAACATCGGTAGAAAGTTTCTCGCGAATCTCAGGAATCTTGGACAAAAAGGCGTTAACAAGTTCCTCCGCCTTTGAGGCCGACTCCGACTTTGTGCACATATCGCAAATGCTGCTGTTTCCAATAACTCTGGCCACCTGCTTGTTAAGGTGGTACTGGATAAATTCCATTCGCTCTCCCACAATGTAGGGAAGGTATTCATGGCGAACATGGTTGTTGTCAAAAAATCCCGGATAAAGGATTTTTCTAATCTCCTCAAGCACCTGAATTAGCACTTCTTTGTTTACATAATTATCCTCGTCGACACGAACTGTCATGTCGTCTTTCCGGTAGCTCTCCAAAATCTTATTGAGCAATTCCTCCGGCTTATTCATCCCTTTGTCATCTCCTTTATAGGTCACTTCACAATTCTCTGTCTCTGCCTCTCCAGAACCATGTCAATCATTTCCACTAACTTATCCTTATCCGGTGGCTTCAAAAGATATCCCGCTGGCCGGAGGGCAATAATCTCCTCCACTCTCTCGTAGTCTGACACACCGGTCAGGAAAACTACAGGTATATCCTTGGTGGCATCGGAAGCTTTTAGGGCCTCAAATATTCTCTTACCATCATCCACTGGCATATTGTAGTCCAGCAAAATCAAGTCCGGTTTGCCCCTACCTATGGCCGCCATGGCCGCCATACCAGAATTGGCCACCTCCACATCATACTTTTCCTTGAGGAGCATGTGGATTTGGCGCAAAAGCATGGCAATGTCATCTACCACCAAAATTTTGGGCTTATTCCTGCCTCTCTGGGCGAAAAAATCTCCACTTCCAATTAACTCCACTGACAGGCCAAGCATTTGACAGCTAACCTGTAAAATGTTTTTTCCACCGTCCCAGCGCTTAATGTTTTGAAAGTTAGAAATAGCCTCCACCTTGCCGTAAATTTTGTCCACCAGTTCCAGTCCCACTGTTACCATTGGAATCTTTCTGGCAGAATCCGTCAAAAGATTCATAAATCTCCGGTCCGGTTGGGTGTAATTTACAAAGCACATGACAATCAGGTCCGGGTCAAAAGCCTTTTTTTCCCGATAAAAAATGTCATAGTTAACAGCACAGAGC
>JAILSA010000064.1 GCA_024697885.1 Eubacterium sp.
CAAGAAAAAGCTGAAATTTTCCTATAGCAAGGGAGGGAGAAAGATATATTTTCGCCTCCGAACTTATAGAAGAACTAATGGCAAAAAGGTTTGCAGCAAAAAGAGTAAGGTAAAGAGGATTATGACAAAATGAGAAAAGAGGAAAATGTCCAACAACTAAATCCTTCAGGGAATCTTTCTCCTGGCACCCTTCTTCATGACCGCTACCGGGTGGAGAAGGTTATAGGGAGAGGTGGCTTTGGCATTACCTACCTGGCCACGGACACTAGTCTGGATATCCCGGTGGCAGTCAAGGAATATGTGTCGGACCTTTTAGTGCAGAAAAAAAGAGCTGACAGGGAGGCCAAAATCGCCGCCAGTTTTTATGACTTAGAGGGCATTGTTTCTATTCGAAATTTTTTCCAGGTGGGGGAAGTTGCCTACATCGTTATGGACTATGTTCAGGGGGACAGTGTCCGCAAGCGCATCAAGGACCAGGGAAGCATGAGTGGCAAGGAAGTCCTAAAAAAAATTCACCCGCTCATGGAGTCCCTGGCCAAAATCCACAGGAAGGGAATCATCCACCGAGACATCAGCTCGGACAACATTATGATTACCCCGGATGGCAAGCTAAAGCTCATTGACTTTGGGGCAGCCAGGGTTTTTGCAAGTTACGAGAGCAATGAACACACCTTGATTTTCAAGAGGGGATTTGCCCCGGTGGAGCAGTACCGGTCCGAGGGAAAACTGGGGCCCTGGACGGACGTTTATTCCCTCTGCGCCACCATTTATTTTATGATTACAGGCATAGTGCCAGAGGATGCCATGGAACGCTGGCTTGGGGACAAGTTGGTGGACATCAAGGAGGTCTACGGCACGGGCCTTACGGACAAGCAGTGCCAGGCCATTATGAAGGGCTTGGCAGTTCGGCCGGAGGACCGCTACCAGAAGATGGAGGACCTTCTGGCGGATTTGGATGAGAAAGAGGAGGAGAGCCCGGCGGACAAAGAGTCTGAGGCCAGAGATTTTTGGACGGGCATGACCCACATGCTTCGTCAAGAGGCAAGGTCGGCCCTGGCCAAGGAAAAAAGCAGGAAAAAGTTTTTGGCCCTGGCTATTTTGGCCCTTTTGATTGTGGCAGGAGGCCTGTCTTTGGCCCTGCTTAGGAAGGAGCCCGGTGGGGGCAGGGAGCCCGGTGTGATCTCCGGTCAAGCGGTAGACCAGGAGACAACCAAGGCGCCGGCCACCCAGGTTCCAAAGGAAAAGACCAGAACTGAGGCGCTGGCCAGCCAGGTTCCTTTGGAAAAGACCGGTACTAAGGCGCTGGCCAGCCAGGTTCCTATGGAAAAAACCAGAACTGAGGCGCTGGCCACAGCCAGTCCGACCCCGGCCAAAACAAAGAAGCCAAAAGCTACTAAAAAGGTCAAAAAGACGGCAAAACCAAAGGCCACCAAAACACCGGCTCCAACGGAGGAGCCAACCCCGAAAAAGACCGAAAAACCGAAGGAAAACAAGGATTCTTACTCGGGAAATTTAGATGATATTTTAGGATAAAAGCGACAAAAACTAAAAAAAAATCAGACAACCTCATGCTAGCATTTTCTCATGAGGTTGTTTTAGTTTTGTGCTTTAATAAACGTGAAGGAGAGGCACAGTGGAAGAAAACTATCAACAGCAATTGTATAGGGAAATGATAGAATATTTTTACCAGAGATTTGACCGCTATATCGTTGGTAAATGGTACGAGGGAGAACTTGATGGACCAATCACCGATGACATTCGGAAGCGGGCTTACAAGACTCTCTATGGAAAAGTGAAAAGTGAAAATGTCGCCAATCGACAAACGATTCGCAAGTGGTTTGGCATTGGAGGAAAGGGATCCACCCCCACGAGAAACCAGATTTTGAATTTGGTTCTGGGGCTCCACCTCTCCATCGAGGAGGCGGAGGAGTACCTGCAGATGGGAATTTCCCAGCCTGGCTTCCAGGTCAACGACTACAAGGAATTTATCCTAATGTATTGTCTGGAACACCAAATCGGCGTAGACGGTTACCAGAGGATGGTGGAGTTTTATGAGTCCCACTGCAAGAAGGACGCAGAGTGGAAGCATGAAGCCCACACCCAATGGCTGACTGACAAATTCGCCGAGATCAAGGACTACGGGGCAGAGGATTTCCTGGTCTGGATGTACAAGAATCAAGCGTATTTTAAGGGATATAGTTTAACCATGTTGCGGACCTACCAGATGATGATTGAGGAGTGCCTAGAGTATGTCCGAAGTGACAACAGGGAAGTCCTTATGAGAACTCTAGAGCCCACCGGCTTTTACGAATGGGCACTGGAAAACGGAGTGGAAAAGCCTTATGAGGCAGGCGACATCGAACGGTTCGTGAAAAATGTCTCCCGCCGCAAGGAGAACCCTCTCAGCGAGGTCCAGTGCAGGGAGATACGTAGTCTAGTGAGTCGAGCTTACGCCAACAGAGACCGCATGAGCGACCTAATCACTGAATTGTATTCTACCGGCCTTCCTGGTCCCTCGGACAGACGAAACAGTGAAATCCAAGAAGCCCTAAAGGATGAAATCCACAGGGTGGACGGAAAGTATCTATCGGAGCTGTTGCATACAGCCCTCCTGAAGGAGAGGCAGATGCAATTGCAGATCGAGCTATCCGAGACGCCAGACCAATTGCAGAGAAAAGTAAAAAAAGAAGAGCTATCAAAGCTAAACCAACGAGTTCATTTATTACAGCGATCAGATGTTTTGATCTTGGCCCAGTATCTCATTTACAAGCGCATCAGCCTTCGCATTGAAGAAGAGGAGACCCGCTATGATGCAGAAGAGGCCCGAGAGGAATTCCTCCTCTTTGGCAACGACATCCTAGAGAGCCTGGGCATGCGGGAGATCAACAACGACTACCTATTGGATCACGTGCTCCTGGCATGTTTTGACAAAGAGGAAATGTACCTGTTCGCTGAAGTGTTAGAGGAGTAGAGGGTTTGAAAGAGGAACGGAACGAAACGGGACGGTTTGGTAGCGAGTGAGAGTAGAGCCACCTTCCCGGGACGGGAAGGTGGTTTTTTTGAATGGAGGTATGGGGTATGAGAATCATTGATAAGTTTACA
>JAILSA010000065.1 GCA_024697885.1 Eubacterium sp.
GGTGGTCTGCGACGGCCGCCTGGCCGCCGAGGTAGCCATGAATTTTCTCCTGGAAAAAGGCCACAAAAAAATCGCCTATATCGGCGACTGTTCCTATGAGAGCAGGTATGTGGGCTACTGCGAGACCCTGATACAAAACCATATTCCTATGGACTACGAGCTCATTAAGCAGACGGATCAGACCAGGGAAACGGCCATCCCCGCCTTCCAAAGCCTCTTGGAGGAGAAAAAAAATGAGGAGGCAGATTTTACCGCCATCCTCTGTGCCAACGACATCACCGCCGTCTCTGCTCTTGAAATCCTGGCCAAGGAAAAAAAGAAGGTGCGGGACTCCATCTCCATTATATCCATAGACAATGTAGAAGAGGCTCAGAACACCAAGCCCCTCCTCACAACTGTCAATATTCCTATGGACGAAATGGTCCACATGGCCATTCTCCTTCTACGGGACCGGATCAGCCTGGGCCACAGGGAAATCATGAAAATAGAATTCCCCTGCCGGGTGGTAGAAAGAGAAAGTGTTCACTCACTATAAAATTAATCATCTGACCAGTTTACCATGCTGTTCCAAGCCGCAGATATGTTACTGGACTGGGAGTCACAGAGGAAAATAGTCTGGACAAAAACCTTCTTGCCGTCAATCTCCAGGTAAGGAGTACTCTTTTGGCTCTTTAAGTCTATGGCCCCGTACTCCCAACTCTCTCCGTTGAAGAAAATAGGGGCATCACTTGTGGTCTTTTGATATACGGCTCCGTACACGGTCCAGGCCCTCTTTTTGTCTGCCTCTGTCACCGTAATTCCCACATTTCTAGTGCCTGTGGCATAGACTCCGTAATGGCCCACCAACATTACAAGGTTGGCTGGGGCATCGCTAGGAACTAAACTGGCTGACTCTGTAAAATCTGCCAGTTGGAAAAACTTCTTTCTCCAGGGATTGTACCAGGTAAAACTGGTTTTATTTTGCTCCGGAGAAGCCACATTGCCATTGTGCTGAACTGCAGGGGGCTGGCCCTTGCCGTAACACTCTGTCAACATTGCCTGCATGGAGGTCACACAGTCCTTGGCCTTCAAAATGTCCTGGGACCTGCGGGACCTGTCTATATAACCCAAAAGGGCTGGCACCAAAATAGCTGCCAATATAGCTAAAATTACAATTGCAACAATTAATTCCACCAGGGTAAAACCCTTATTATCTTTTTTCATTGGCTCATCCCCTCTCTTTTTCATACACTGTGTATATCGGCAAAAAAGGCATTTTGCTAAAGATTTAAGGGACCAAGTCCTCGTCTGAGGAGACTACATCCACTCCCCATTCTGCCACATACTGGTACATTTTCACCAGGTCTGGCACAATCCAGACATTGGCAGTTAAGCCCTGCTGATGCAAAAACTCCACATCCTCCTTGGTGATTCCCGTGTGCTTGCATCCAATCTGGGCCCTCAATTCCACGCAGGACTCAAGGACCTCATCTGTGGCCTCCCAGACCAGGTATTCCATATTGACCTTGTCTCCCCCCACATCTGTGAGTTTGCGTATTTCCTGAAGATTTGCCAGGTCGAAGGAGATAAAGTAAATCTGGCTCAAATCTCCCACAGTCTCCTTGGCTTCCTTTAGGAGTTTTTCCAAAAGTTCTGGAGAAATTCCCTTGTCCTTGATTTCAATAACCAGCCTCTTGTCCTTGTATTTTTCCTGACCAAAAAGCTGCAGGACCTGGGTCAGGGATGGGATGTGCTCATTTGGATAGGCCTCTAGAGCAGCTTCAATTCCCTTGGTAATTTTAAGCGTCTGAACTTCTTCTAGGGTCAATTCCCCCACCACTTTGTCGCTATCGGTATACTCAGACAGGGTCTCGTTGTGAAGAACTGCATACTCCTGATCCTTAGTCAGGTAAATATCGATTTCTACGCCGTCAAAACTATCTAGACCTAGTTCTATGGAAGACAGGGTATTTTCCGGCGCCTTAAGCCTGTGGCCCCGGTGCCCCACATTGACAAAGTCCATCTGGTCTGGGTCCACTACCTTTACCGGGTAGACAAGTTTCAGGTTCCCCTCCTTGTCAGTGCAGGTCACCTGGGTTTGACCTCCTGTCAGGGCCAAGGCCTGGCCCTTCTGGTCTAGCTGAAGAACGGAAGAGTCTTCCACTTCAAAGCTGTATTCTCCGGCGCCCTCAGGCAGATTTTTCACCTTAAAAGAGAAGGCTTGTCCCTTCAGGCAGTAAGCCACTCCATCCCGGTCCATGCAGTAAATGGTCTCCTGTTCTATGGACAAGGCAGGGGTCGGACTCGGTGTGGCTGCCTTTGGACTCGCTGTGACCACTTTTGGACTCGCTGTGGCCACTTTTGGACTCGCTGTAGCCTTCCTGCTAGCCTTCGTCTTACTGGCTGGCTTTTTTACCTTGCAGGTGTAGTAGAGCTTTTTCTTGCCTTTCACTCCCTTTTTCACATAGGAAATTGTCAGGCGAATCTTGGCCTTTCCGGCCTTTTTGCCCTTCACAAGACCCTTTTTGGTCACTGTGGCCACCTTCTTGTTCAGGGACTTGTAGGTGATTTTTTTCACCTTTAGGCCAGAGGCCTTGGCCAATTTTAACCGTCTCTTTTTTCCCACATAGAGAACTTTTTTGCTTGTTTTTAGGCGGAACAAGCCTTCTGATGTCGCTTTTTTGGCCGCCCTGATCTCCTGACTATTTCCTCCCATAAAGCAAGTTAAAAGAAGGCTTACGGCCAGAATAAAACTAATTTTCTTTTTCATTTTTCCCACTCCTTACGCCAGTATTAGTCATTTTCAAAAAGAGGTGTCGAAAAGTACCTCTCAGCTGTGTCTGGCAAAACTGTCACTACTGTTTTTCCCTTGCCCAATTTCTTGGCCAGTTTCAGGGCTGCTGCCACATTGGTTCCGGAACTGATGCCGCACATAATTCCCTCCTTGCGGGCTAAGTCCTTGGCGGTCTGAATTGCTTCCTCGTCTGTAACAATGTAGATTTCATCATAGATTTTTTGATTGAGATTCTTTGGGATAATTCCGTCGCCGATTCCCATCTGCAGGTGGGTGCCAATGTCTCCCCCTGCCAAAATCGCCGCATTCTCCGGCTCCACTGCCCAGATCTCAATGTCCGGGTACTGGGCCTTCAGCGTCTCGCCGATGCCGCTGATGGTTCCGCCGGTACCGATACCAGAGCAAAAACCGTGGATCGGACCTGCCACCTGCTCAAGAATTTCTAAGCCCGTGTGGTGCTTGTGAACCCTTGGGTTGGCAGGATTTTCAAACTGCTGAGGAATGTAAACTCTCGGATCCTCCTCTGCCATGTTCAGGGCAGTCTGCAGACACTCATCCATACACTCTCCTATATCTCCCTTGTCGTGAACCAAAATCACCTTGGCCCCGTAGTGCTGGACCAAAAGTCTTCTCTCCTCGCTGACACTGTCGGGCATAATAATCCTGGTCTCAAAACCCATAACGGCGCCAATAAGGGCCAGGCCGATTCCCTGGTTGCCACTGGTGGGCTCCACAATAATGGTATCCTCCTGAATTTTTCCCTCCTTAATGGCATAGCGAATCATATTATAGGCGGTTCGGGTCTTAATGGACCCGCCCACATTGAGTCCCTCATACTTGACCAAGACCTCCGCCGCATCCTCGCTGTTCATGCGATTGAGGCGGATTATAGGGGTGTGTCCGATGTATTCCAAAACATTATCACAAATCATTTTTACAAATTTCCTTCCTTAAATTTTCTCATCATTTCATTGGTCAGGCTCAGGTTGTTGGGCTGGAGTTCTACATCCTCTCTCCTGACCCACTGGGCGTAGCGAAGCTCCCTCTCGTCCATGTGAATCTGGTCGTCTCCGTCCACCTGACAGACAAAGCCCGCCAAAATATCCTGAGCCAGGCCCCAGGGCTGGGACTTATAATAACGGATATTTTTTACCTTGAGGCCCGTCTCCTCCATAACCTCTCGCTCCACGGTCTCCTCCAGGGTCTCACCAATTTCCGTAAAGCCGGCCACCAGGGCATTGTAGCCAATCCCCCTCTGGTACTTGGTCAGAAGAATATAATCTCCCTTGGTCACCGCCACAATCACCGCCGGATTAATGCGGGGATAGACCACATGACCACAGGTCGGGCAGACAAGGGACCTCTCCTTCTTGCCAAGGTCAAGTCTCTGACCGCAGGCTCCACAAAAGCGGTTGTCCCGGTACCACTTCCAGAGATGGTAGGCGGTGAAAATGGCAAAAATTTCCTTGCCCTCCACCTGGTCTCTGAGCTCTCTGGGGGACCAGTAGGCAAAGTCCTCCCTCTCCTTGTCAAGCTCCCGCCTGGCCATAAAATATTTCTTGTCATCCAGGGCAAAAAGGTAGACCATATTGCCCTTCTCCTGTCCCACCTGGGGATAGGTCACCTGCCCGTCCACAACAGAGACATAGACCTTGCCCTCTTCATTGTAAAAGAGGAGGTAATCCTGAGGACTGGCTTTGGCCACCTGATATTCGTTGTGTAATTTGCTGGGAAAAATATCTTGTATCATCTTTTTCTCCTTGATTTTATCCTATTTCTCAATTCTACCACATTACAGGAAAAAAAGCATAAAAAAAGTCCTCCCCAGCCAAGCTTTTTCCCGGCCGGGAGGACTTAGGTCCCCACCTTCTATTCTACACACTCATAAAGGAGGTCCAAAATTTCCTTTTTCTCATAATCTTTTCCAATGAAGACCACCTGGTTACAGCGGTCTCCGTAGTGGCTGTCCCAGTCATCTGTAATGTCTGGATAGTCCTGTAATACAGCTTCTAACTCCTCCTTTGGCCAAGCGGCAATCCAAGGAGACAACTCTGTAATCGAAGCATTTCTTCCCGCCTGCTCAAAGAGCTGGACATGGTCCCAGTCATCGGAAAACCAGATGTAGCCCTTGCTTCGAATCAGGCTCTCTGGGTATTCCTCTAGGAGGTGGTTAAATGCCTGTCTGTTAAAAGGCCTATTTTCCTCGAAGACAAAGGAAGAAATACCATACTCATCCACACAGGCCTTTTCGTCCTCATGTTCACACTGATTCAGGGCCTTTTGCACACTGCTGTAGGCCTCCACCTCTTCAAAATCAAAGTCCTCTCCTCCCAAGATCAATTCCAAGTCCACCTGGCTGTGGTCGGCCAAAACCATCTGAGCCTCCTGCTGAATTTGCCTGAGACCCACCTTTACCTCTTCTAGTTGATCCTCATTTAGAAGGTCCTTCTTGTTCAAAATCATGAGGTTGCAAAATTCAATCTGGTCCATAATCAAGTTAATAATATCCCCGTCATCCCCCTGGGCCCCTGAGGATAACTGATGCAAAAACTCCCTGTAAATTCGGTCCACATCCACCACAGAAACTACCTTTTTCAGATAGAGTCTGGTGTCCGGTGTCATCTCCTCGTAGTTGACAAAAGCGCCGGCAATGGCCGATGGCTCACTGATTCCAGAGGCCTCCACAAAGACTGCCTCAATAGAAGTGTCCTTGGAAATTCTCTCCAGTTCTCCCATAAATTCATCCCTCAAAGTGCAGCAGATACACCCATTTTGCATCTCCACCATCTCCGCCTGCAGAAGCTGGTTGTCTGTCTGGTGAAGCAGGTCTGCATCGATATTAACGGCCCCCATATCGTTGACAATCAGGGCCACCTTTCTCTCTTCCTGTCTCAAAATATTTTGCATGAGGGTGGTTTTACCCGAGCCCAAATATCCAGTTATAATTACAATAGGGACTTGTCTCTTTGACATTTTCTTACTCCTTTACTTGTCTGGTTTTTTGCAACATTGTTGCATTTTATTATAGGAAGGGACTCTGTCCTTGTCAAGGAAAATTTGCAAATCAGTTGCATTTTCCCCACAAAAAAAATTGCCGCCCAGATTTTTCTGAGCAGCAATTCTAATCTCTTATAATTCCTGGCAGTCCTTACAAGTCCCCATAATTACCGTTTTTCCATAATCAATCTGGATGCCGTAGTCCGCCTTTAACTTCTTTTCCGCCGAGCGAAAAATCTTATTTTCCAAATGGAAAATTTTGCCACAGCGAGAACACTGGGCGTGCATATGTTGGTGACAGGACTCGTGTTGCTCGGAGTACTGGTAGCAGGAGGCCTTGAGGTCAGTCTCCTTGTACTTAACCA
>JAILSA010000076.1 GCA_024697885.1 Eubacterium sp.
AGCTGGTGCTACGATGACGCTGACGGCAGGCTACCCTATGTGGCAGAGCAAGAGTAATTACTTCAACCCTGTCACCGTAAACTATGACGGCACCAACATCACCATTAACAACGTGAAACTTGAGAAAAACGGCAGTGCCGTCACTTTTGCAAAGAATACCTGGTACAACGTGGTCCTCTCTGCCGACAAGAGCACCGAGACCTGCTACTGCAACATATATTCTACCGACGGAACGCTGCTTGGCTCCTCTCCCATAACGGCATGGGCTGACAGCTCCAGTCCCACGTTCTTCGGCATAGGCATGCAGAACAGCGCCGGCGCGGGTTCTGTTGACATCGCTTCATGCGAGGCATACGTTCCTGCCATCAATCCCGACAACTACAGTCTGGTGGCTGACAATACCACGCTCTCTATCCCTAACGGCGAGAGTGCTGTGCTGACAGCATCCGTAAGTGATACACGAGGCTATGAAATCACACAGAAAGCTACATGGAGCGTCTTAGAGCAAGACATGCAGCAGGCCATCACCATCACACCTTCTTCCGACAATTCACATGTCGCTACGGTTACCCCGGCAGCCACTGCAGAGGCTGGCACTGCCACCATTCAGGTGAATATCGGCGGTGTGACCAAGACTATCTCGCTCACCCTCACCTCGTCTGCCGAAGGTGTGAAATTCACATCTTCCACTACGAGTGTCACCATCCCGCTGGAGGCTGGTACACAGGCTACAGCCACTTATGCAGCCAGCGTCGTTGACGGTAACGGCACAGACCTCGGTCGCAACGTAACGCTCAAGGCTTATGAAAAGGATGGCGTGACACCTCTCAACAACGCCAACATCACGTTTGATGCACAGAGCGGCACACTCAGCGTCGGCGCAGCAACTCAGCCTACCCAGGTGGTTATAACCGCTACGTCACAGAACACAGCCGGTGAGTCTATTGCCAAGAGCATCACAGTGAACATACACGGTCTGACATTCGACTTCGGCTATACCACTGACAACGGCATTGCCGATGGCTACAGCGCCGTAGGTGCAAACACCACGTTCAATGACATTGACGGCTATGGCATAGCAAGCGGCACACCGACTGTCGGAGGAACAGCCTCTGCCACCGATGCCGCAAAGGATTACCTTGAGGGTGCTATGGCTTTCAATGTAAAGGTGCAGAAAGGATTTTTCTATACCGTCAGTATAACATATCAGGGCGTACTGACCACTGGCTACATTAATGCCGACCTTGCCGGCTACACAGTCGGAACACAGGGCTCCATGAAGACCGTGGAATATACTATTCCTGCAACACGTGACCTGCTCGACCTGCAAATAGCTTCTGACGCCACAACCGTGGCACGCATAGCGCAAATAAGCATCTCTAAGCAGCTTGTGCAGTCTAAGCGCAACAAGCCGAGAGCACATCATATCGGCGACTCTACATCTGCAAACAATGGCTCATGGGCTTATCGCCTGGCAAGCCTGTGCGGAGGCGGAAACTATGCTGACCTTGCAGCGCTCTGCGACTTCCAGAACAGAGGCAGGGGCGGACGAAACCTTTGCACATATTATACTCAGGGAATTTTTGCCAACGTACTGGCAGACATCCGTCCTGGCGATATCGTTATTCTCGGCAACATGGGTACTAACGGCATGGGTAACACATTCGAGGCTGACGTCAACTATTATCTTGATGCTGTAGAGGCTCTTGGTGCAAAGGTCATCCTCAACAGCTACACTCCTCACGGCGCAGTGAGCAATTACGCAAGCGGCTATAACTCATCTACCACTACCTTTGATTCTTACCGTCGCGACAGTTACGACAACGTGATACGCAGTATTGCCGCCCAGCGTGCAACAAGCGATGCCAATTACCTTGGCTTCGTGGAGATTGGCAAGAATGCCGATGCAATCTTCAATGCTTATGCAAAAGATTATGCAGCCAACAATTATGCCTCTGCCGACGCTGCCGCACAGGCCATCATCACTTGCTTCACTGACCACAACCACTACAGCAATGGAACTCTGGCTTGCGACCTGATGCTCAATGGCTACAAGACCACCACCAAGGGCATCGTACAGCAGCTTGTTGACATCCTGAGTGGTAACGCCACTTCTGCCGTAGCACCTGTCACTGCCGATGACTCTCAGATGACAAGTAGTGTTTTCGACATTCTCGGCCGCAAGGTAAACGGACCT
>JAILSA010000093.1 GCA_024697885.1 Eubacterium sp.
GCCGGCAGAAATCACCAAGAACCTGGCCAGCCAAAAGGCCAGAGCCGTGGCCTCTGAGTGTAAAGAAAAGGGAAAGGTCTTGATTATAGGAGCGGATACTGTGGTGGCAGTGGATGGCCAAATCCTGGGGAAGCCAAAGGACAAAAAAGAGGCCAAGGCCATGATGGAGGCCTTGTCTGCCAGAAGCCATGAGGTCTTTACCGGAGTCAGCCTCCTCTATGTGGAGGATGGAAAAATCAAAGAGGAAAAATCCTTTGCAGAGAAAACCCAGGTAATGGTGGCCGCCTTATCGGAGGAGGAAATCAAGGCCTATATCGACACAGAAGAGCCCTATGACAAGGCAGGGGGCTACGGAATCCAGGGGCTTTTTGGCAAGCATATAGAGGGAATTTGCGGGGACTACAATAATGTAGTGGGCCTGCCAGTTCACAGAATATATCAGGAAATAAAGGCATAAAAAAAGTGTTCCACCAGACAATTTGGAGTCGGTGGAACACTTCTTGTTTTATCTAAAACTTTTAATCCAGTTAATGAGGGATTGGTAATCGGTCTGACCCTCAACATCTCTTTTCATCTGGTCGGTAATAGGACCATTCATTTCCATTCGGGCCAAAACAGCGGCCTGAAGTCCGGCAATCACACCCTTGTGATAATCCATATTTTCTAGTGGAGAATCTGCAGTGTCATTTCGCTGGGTGATTCTGGTAGGGTCTTCACCCTGGTAGGAATTCTTTTGGGCCTTGTCCGGCGCTTTTGTTTCTTCCGCTGGAACTGTCTCTACTACAGGAGTAGAACGCTCTAAAACATTGCCTTCCCTAGGTTCCTCACCCTGGCAGGGAACCCAGATTTCTCCGCTGCAGGCCTTAATATTTACAGACAAATTGCCATTTTCTGCCTGGACAACCTGGTCGGTCAAAAGCCCCTTATAGGTTCCGGCCTGAGTCACTGGCAGGTTCATGACAAAATCGCTCTCGTCGTTGTTGACTGTCACAAGGGCCAGGCCCTCAGGGCAAGACCTTGAAAAGGCGTACTGGCGGTTGGTCAAGAGAAGTTGATTGTAGTCTCCATAGGAGAGGGCCGGTGTTTCCTTCCTGATCTTGCATAGCTTGGCAATCAGTCTGGTGACAGGATTACTCTCCATGGCATCTGCAAAGTCCTCTAGCTTAAGGGCTGGTCGCAGGGAGTCGTCGGAATATTGTTCCTTTTTTCCCTCAAGGGCAAACTCGGAGCCGTAGTAGATGGATGGAAGGCCCGGCAGACCAAAGAGGAGGACATGGACTGGTACCATGTGGTCTTTGTTGTTCAGCTTGGTGTAAATGCGCTCCACGTCGTGGTTGTCCACAAAGTTATAGAGTCTGACCTTGTCCCCCAACATGTCATGGAGGCGCTTTACGGTGTGGGCAATCTCAAAGTAGTTGTGGTCATTGTGACCGGAGTAGAGGGCCTTGTGGAGCTGATAATTGGTTACGCTATGTAAGGTTCCCTCATTGACCCAGCGGGTGTAGTCCCCGTGGATCACCTCCCCCATAAGCCAGAAGTCTGACTTGACTTCCCTGGAAGTCTGGCGGAGTTTTTTCATAAAATCAAAGTCCAAAACATCGGCTGCATCCAGACGGATTCCGTCAATGTCAAAGGTCTGAACCCAGAAGCGGATGTTGTGGCAGATAAAATCGATAACGGAAAGGTTTTTCTGGTTCAACTTGACCAGGAGGTTGTAACCGCCCCAGTTGTCATAGGAAAAACCGTCGTTGTACTCGTTGTTGCCGTCAAAATTCACATTGCAAAACCAGTCCAGATAAGGGGAGTATTCCCTGTTTTCCAAAAGGTCCTTAAAGGCAAAAAAGTCTCTGCCCACGTGGTTAAATACTCCGTCTAAGACAACTCGAATCCCCTTCTTGTGGCAGGCGTCAACAAATTCAATTAAGTCCTCGTTGGTACCCAGGCGGTTGTCTAAAAGTTTGTAGTCCGTGGTCTCGTAGCCGTGGCCCACGGATTGGAAGAGGGGGCCTATGTAGAGGGCGTTAATGCCCAAATCTGCCAGGTAATCAATCCAGGGCAGGAGGGTCATAAGCCGGTGAACTGGCTCCCCGTAGTCATTTTCTTTTGGTGCCCCTGTCAATCCCAGGGGATAGATGTGATAAAAAATTGCTTCGTCATACCATGCCATAGTTTCTGTCCTCGTTTCTGCGAATTGACGCTTATTTATCTTGGTCCAAAAGGGACTCAAAATCCTCAATTGGGATAGGCTTAGATAGGTAGTAGCCCTGATACATGTCACAGCCAAGATTTTCTAGTAGCTTTCTCTGGTCATCATCCTCCACACCCTCGGCAATTACTGTGGTGCCCAGGTCATGGCTCAGGTTGATGACATGTCGGATGAGAATGCGACCTTGAGGGCTGTCCCCTCGCAAAATCAGGCTTCGGTCCAGTTTGACTGTGTCAATACCGGCGATTAAGAGCATGCGAAGAGAAGAGTAGTCGGTTCCCATATCGTCCAGGGAAACGCTGATGCCCTTTTCCTTTAGGCCAGCTACATAGGTTTCTAGACGCTGGTAGTTCAGGGTCTCATTGGACTCAGTGATCTCAAATTCAAGTTCGTCCTTTTTTACCTTGTACTTGTCGCATATTTCCAAAATATTTTCCATGTAATCAGTTTCTGCCAGGGTGATGCGGGACATGTTGACAGAAAGTTTAATAGGTTCCCGCCCCTCTTTTTCCCAGCGGCGAAGGAGTTTACAGGATTCCTCCAACATAAAATAATCCAGGGTTGGAATCAGTTTTTCCTTTTCCAGGGCCGGTATAAATTCGTCAGGAAAAATGATTTTGCCCTCCTCGTCAAACTTTCGTACCAGGGCCTCGGCACCTATAATCTTGGTGCTGTCAATGTTGGCCTTGGGCTGGAGGTAGAGCTTGTAGCGACCGCTAGATACATCGTCGTAAAACTGCTTCATCATTTTTGGCCGGTGTTTGGAAATAGTATCCTGCCTCTGGGCATAATATTTTTGCTTTTCCACATACATGAGCTGCTCGGACTTTTGAATGCCCTCGTCTAGCATGGCAATGTTTTCGTGCCAGCTGTAGCCCACGGAGGCTATGTCGCCTGCTTTTTCAATGGCCTTAATCAAATCCTTGTTTCTCTGGTTGAATTCCTCCATCTGAATATTGGGAACAAAGACCACAAACTCATCACCGCTGATGCGGTAAATATCTCCTGTTCGGAAGTTTTCCTGCAGGAGGTTTGACAACTCCTTAATCATGCCATCTCCGTAGGCGTGGCCGAATACGTCATTGGCATTTTTCAGGCCGTTGACATCCACAAAACTGATGCCGGCGCTCTCGTAGGAGTAGTGCTTGTGGGTTTCCAAAAAGCGGTTAAAGGCATTTCTGTTGAGCAGGCCTGTCATGCTGTCATAGTAGTACATATCCGACAGGAGCTTGTGGCTCTTTTGGATTTCCATGGAGTTTTGCATGGAAAGGGTAATGTCTGCATAGGAGACATAGTACATGCGCTTGGTCTCGGAAACCAGTTTAGAAGAACAAGAGCAGTGAACCCAAATCTGATTGTCTTTTGTGGAACCTCTCAGACGAAAATCGCACTCTGACAGGTTTTCAAAAATGCTGTTGTGGAGCATGTCCTGAATCAGGTAGGTGTCCTCCTCTACGGAAAAAGAGTAGAGGTCGTGGTCTAGCATCCAAATCATGCGCTCCCTGGTCCAGTGGCGCTCTTTGCCGTCTAGGAGCTTGCCCAGACGATTGGCCAGGTCCAAAAGGGTGTCGTTGACAGCCACAGTTTCCAGGTGCTTATTATTTTCCATGGAAAAAACGGCCAGGCCCACAGGGACGGAATTTATAATATCCATCCACCTGGCATTTTCCTCTTTTAATTGTCTTTGCGATCCCAAAAACTCCTGGATATTGGAAAAGCAGATAAAGATATATTTTTCCTCCTCCACCTGGACAAAGCGGTGGACGCCCATGAACCAAAGGTCCTGGTCGTTTTGGGCCCGCAGCCGGTAGGTATCTGTGTGCAGGCCTTTTTGCTCTGTGAACCGCAGGGCCTTAGAGACATTGGTAATATCAAAAAGGTAAACTGCATCTAGAAAGCTTCTTCCCTCTCCGGAAGGATCAAATAAAACCTGCTGTCCCAAAAGGCCTGTGAGAGTGGGGTTGGCGTACTCCACTACATATCTCTCGGGTTGACGGCGCAAGACAACAAGACCATTTTGGACATTTTGAAAGCCATCCTGGTCTCGCATTTTCAGAAGTTCATAATCCGCTATAGACTCAAATTTTTGTGTAAAATCATCTCTCCCCATATACTATCTCCTAAGCCAAATATTTACTTGTAAAAATTCACAAAATTCACGCTAATATATAAGATTATTATATCAATTTTTACAATAATATACAAGTTGCAGAAGGGGAATTTTGGGCCTTCATTGACAGAAAGCTCCTACCTATTGTAAAATTGAAATCAGTATGAAAAATTAATTGGAGGGTTGATAAATGGAAGCATATAAAGAAGAGTTTATTGATTTTATGGTGGAGTCAGATGTTTTGAAGTTTGGAGAGTTCACCTTGAAGAGTGGCAGAAAGTCACCATTTTTTATGAACGCAGGAGCCTATGTCACAGGTTCCCAGCTCAAGAGGTTAGGTGAGTACTACGCCAAGGCCATTCATGACAACTACGGAGATGATTTTGATGTCCTCTTTGGACCTGCCTACAAGGGAATTCCACTGGGAGTGGCCACAGCCATCGCCTACTCCAATTTGTATGGAAAGGAAATCCGTTACTGCTCCAACCGCAAGGAGGTAAAGGACCACGGCGACACTGGAATCTTGCTGGGAAGCAAGCTTAAGGACGGAGACCGAGTAGTGATTATTGAGGATGTTACCACCTCGGGCAAATCCATTGAGGAGACCTTCCCTATCATTAAGGCTCAGGGCCAGATTGAGATTGTGGGACTGATTGTATCCCTCAACCGCATGGAGCACGGCAAGGGAGAGAACATGACAGCCCTTGATGAAATCCGCCAGATGTATGGATTCCCAACAGCAGCTATTGTAAGCATGGAAGATGTTGTGGAAAAACTTTACAACAGGGAGTGCCAGGGCAGAGTGATTATTGACGATGCTATGAAGGCTTCCATCGATGAATATTACAAACAGTACGGTGTAAAATAAGTTTAGAGTCCAAATTAAGAGCGTCTTGCGACAGATTTGAGATAAATGGTCGTGAGACGCTTTTTTTTCGTGTTTTTTTCACGAAATTCTAGAAAGTTTTTTGTGGGCATTGGCCAATTTACAAAGGAAAAATAGGGTGCTATGATAGAGCCATTCCACCCCAAAATTGGATGAGAAGGAGGCTTTGTATGAAGGTTGCTTTTTGGAGCAATGTCCGGGGAAAATCATGTGTTACAAGCAATCTGGCTTGTATCAGTATTCTATCGTCTATGTTTTCTGAGGAGATGGATCACAGGTCCATTGTCTTTGAAAATCATCAGAATTTTATTAATCTTGGCAATTTATTATTCAGCCACAATTCAGAGAATTTTTTGAGAGAAGAAAGTGTTTATAGGGTGAACCGGGGCATGAGTCAGGTCCTTCGCGCCGTGGAGGAAGGTCAGGTCTATTCGGGAGATATTATTTTTCAAAATGCCAGAGAGTGTTTGGGGGACAGGCTTCTCTACCTACCCAATCCACCGGGGCTTAATTCCGAGGTGCTAGAGTACCAGATGGATCGGAATTGTCACAAGGTGCTGGGGTACTTAGAGAGGTTTGGCCACAGGGTATTTGTGGACACCACGGCGGCTCCTGTCAGGAGTTCCAGGAAGATTTTGCAGGAGGCGGACCTGATTGTGGTCAACCTGGTGCAAAATGAAACCATGTTAGACCAGTTTTTCAGAAATTATAGGGCCATACGGGAGAAGGCCTTTTACCTGATAGGAAATTATGATGAGAATTCGGTTTTGACCAGAGATTACATTGGAAAAACCTATGGGATTTCTGAGAGGCAAATCGGCCTGATTCCCCGCCATACTGCCTTTTTGGACGCTGTTTCCTCCGGGGAAATTGTGCCCTTTTTGGAGAGGGGTATGAGGGGAGAACATGACCCTTTTTGTCAGGAATTTTTTGACTGCTTGAGAGAGACTGTAGATTTGTTTGAGGAGAGCTTAGAGGCTTTTTCCTGCAGGGAGATTTATGCATGAAGAGGTGGAGTAGAAGGTTTTGTTCGGGGCTATTAATCCTGGCCTTAGGAGTGCAGGGGCCGGGAGTTATGGCAAAAGAAGAGACTGTCAGGGTTTCTAGTTTAGAGGAATTAGAGACCTGGCTTGCAAGGCCGGGAGACCAGGTCTTAGAGCTAGAGAGAAATATTGGAGTTACAAGAACCCTTAAGGTAAAGGGGACCAAGCTCCTTCGGGGAAGGGGCAGGGAGATTTACCGCCTGGGTCAGTCGGACCTTTTGAGAGTGGCAGGAGCTACTCTGGTTTTGGACAAGGTGAAAATTTCTGGCAGGAAGAAAAAGGCCAGGGATCGAGCCACTGCCCTGTCTGTGGGAGAGGGAGGCATGGTTCTAATGAAGGGCGGTAGCCTGGAGAAAAATTACAATGTAGCCGGGGGACCCGCCGTCTGTATTCAGGAGGGGGGAACCTTTGAACTCCAGGGAGGAAGTATAAAAAATAACAGGGCTACAGGCCAGGGAAGGCGGCTTGGCAGGGATGCCAGAGGAGGCGCGATCCTGAATTTTGGCAAGTGCATTGTCACCTTTGGAAGTCTTAAATCCAACTGTGCCAGGGGAATCGAGAAGAATCATAAGGGCTATGGAGGAGTAGGTGGTGCCATCTACAACGCAGGTCAGTGCTATGTGCAAAAGGGAGAGATCAAGAGGAACCAGGCCAGCAGCGGTGGCGGAGGAATATACAGCAAAAGGGGCAGTCATATCTGGATTCGGGGTGGAAGTATCTTGGATAACACTGCAAAAAAAGGAAAGGACCTGTATATTTTTCCCCAGACCCTGTGGGGGGAGGACAATGGGACAATAGGTGATGTCTACGAATTTAGGAAGGAAAAAAAGCCTAGGGTGAGCCCAAGTCCCGCTCCCTCTGAGAGGCCGGAACCCAAAAAGGACACAGAAAAAAGTCCCGCCCCCCGGGAGACCAAGGGGCCGACGAGTCCCCCTGAGGCCAGTCCTAAGGCCAGGCAGGAGGCCCAGAGGGAGGAAGTTTTACAGGGAGAAAAGAGGTATTTTTTTGACTGGGAGGTCAGGAATTTTTCCAGGAGCCAGTGGGCAGAGAGTCTTGGGGTGGAAGAAGGCTCCATTGGCGGCCAGGAAGGCTTTTTGACCAATCAGGTGGGAGTGTATGAGGCCCTGCTGGAGGGAAAGAATGGCAGGACCTATAGATTGGAAATTGAAATTGTAAAAGAGGGAGTAGAAGAAGTGAGAGAGAAGGAAGAGGAGATTCGTTTTTGCAAGGAGGGCTCTAGCCAAAGTCCCAGGGAGACCTGGTTTTTTTCCAGGGAGGACCTAGAGGAAATCAAGGCCTACCTAGAGGAGAGACAGGGGACAAGCCTGGAGGAATTTTGTCAGACCTTAGAGGACAAAAGGAGGGAACCGGCGTGAATGAATTTCAAAAAAAATACCTGCTAAAGAGGCAGGATTATGGGGTTTTATTCCCCTATATCACCTCGGAGGAGGTGACAGATATTAACTGGAATGGCAAGCAGCTCTGGATTGATGACCTGCAAAAGGGGCGGTTTGTGGCCCCGGAGGTCCTGCCAGAGGTTTTTGTGGAGAGGTTTGTCATGCTTCTAGCCAATGTGACGGGGATGAATTTTAACCGGACAAACCCTGTTATGGAGGCGGAGACAGAGGAACTTAGAATCAGTGTGGTCCACGAGAGTGTGGCCAGGTCCGGGGTGACTATTTCCATCCGAAAAATCCCCATGGTAAGGAGGATGACGGAGGAGTCCATGTTGGCCCAGGGGTATTGCTCTGGGGAGATTTTGGACTTTATGATTAGGTGCATACAGTCCCACTGTTCCCTGGTGATTGCAGGTTTGCCGGGGGTGGGAAAGACAGAACTACTAAAGTTTTTGACCCAGTATATCCCCTCCAAGGAGAGGGTGATTACCATTGAGGATGTCTTGGAGATTCATTACCCATCCCTCAATCCGGACAAGGATTGCATTGAGATGAAGGTGGCGGAAAATTTTTCCTATGCCCAGGCCATTAAGGCCAGCCTTCGCCAGTTTCCCAAGTGGATTATCCTGTCGGAGGCCAGGTCTAGGGAGGCCAGGCAACTTTTGGAGTCTCTGTCCACGGGAGCCTGTTCCATCACCACCCTTCACGCCCAGGGAATCAGTGATATTCCGGTGCGCATGAAAAATATGGTGGGAGATTTAGAGGGGGATAAGCCGGTGGATGAGGCCATTTATCGCTACATTGATGTGGGGATTTTGGTCAGCGGCAAGCCGGACTCCCAGGGACGGATGGTGAGAAAAATAGAGGAGATCGGGGTCTTTGAATACCTAGAGGGCCAAGAGGAGGCCACTAGATTGACCATGCTGGCGGAGGGAGGAAGATTTTTCCCGGAGAGAATGCCAGAATCCATGAGATTGCGCTTGAGTCAAAATGTAGCGGGATAGGAGTTTTTGGATGATAACAATGATAGGATGGACTGTGTTTTCCCTGGCAGCCTATGGGCTTTTTGGCCTCTATTGGTATGCCAGCCTGGCCCTTTTTGTCCTCGGCCTGCCCCTGATTTGGGTGGCAGAGGGAGTGAAACATAAGGGCCTTTGGGAGAGAGAAAAATTTCACGAGAGGATGGATTATTTAGAGCAGCTTCTGTGTTCTTACCGGCGGCAGGGGATGGTTAGTTTGGCCCTTAAGGACTGTTTGGAAATCTTTGCCGGCCGGCCTTTAGAGAACTTTTTGCAGGAGGCCATAAAGGGCTTAGAGGAAGGACAGGAGGAGAAGGCCTTCTCTGGTCTGGAAAAGAATTTTGGCAGTCGCCGCATGGTCTTAATCCATGATTTTTTGTTGGATTTAGAGAGGCGGGGAGGTCAGGGAGACAGGGCCCTGGATATATTACTGACGGACCTGCAGAAGTTAAAAAACAGGGTGCTCTTGCGACAGGGGGCCAAGGAGAGGTTAGTGGATGCCTACCAAAAGTCCATGATTTTGGCTGGACTTTTGGCATATTGTTCCGGCATCCTTGTACCTTCTTCTATTCTCCCTCAAATCCGGGGAAATGCCTGGTATCAGGCTGGCTTTGTCCTTCTGAGTCTTGTCTGCCTCTTGGGGAATTATTTGGCCAAAGTCTACGGCTATAGGGGCTGGCAGGAGGAGGAAGCGGCCAGGGGAGATTGGAAGGTAAGAAGGGCCTATTCCTTATTTTTGCTGAGGGTCTGTGTCAATTTGACCTTTCTTAACTCCTACCAGGCCATTGAGGCTGCCAAGAGCCCGGGACTTGAGAAGGAAAAGGCCAAGCTTTTGGAGGATTTAAATGGGGACCCGGGAAGCGTCCGACCCTTTATGGAATTTGCCAGGACTTTGGGAAGGCCAGAGGTGGAGACGGGAATGCGTTTACTCTACGCTGTGAGGGAGCACGGACTAGAGGGCTTAGAGGGGCAGATTTATGGGCTCTTAGACCACTGCAACCTGGTGATGGAGGACCTGGAGAAGAATTCGTCCAAGGCAAGTCTTTTGCCCCTCCAGCTCATAAGGCAGGTTCCCATGGGGCTTGCCACCTTGAAAATCGGACTGGACCTGTTTCTTTTTTTGGGGATTTCCATGCAGGAACTCCAATTATTTTTATAGGAGGAAAGGAATATGAAGGGTGAGCATTTGGGGGAGTGGCTGGTTTTGATTCTCATAGGAGGAATCTTTTTGGGAGGCCTGCAATTCCTTCAAAACAATTGGATTAGCTTTGGCCTGGTGGAGGACAGTAAAAGGGTCAGTCTGTCCACAAGCTTTTTGCCCAAGGGGGAGCCGGTGATGGACTGCCTAGAGGCAAAGTGTGTAAGGGGTGAGGAGTTTTGCCCCAAAAAGCTTCTTAAGGCCAGGGATTTTGACGGCAGGGACCTGACAGACCAGGTGGAGATAAGAGATGAGTCCGGAAGGGTCTGGAGGCAGGGTGATGTCCTTGAAAAGGAGGGCTGCTATCAACTTTCGGCCCGGGTGAAAAGCCCCGTCACAGGACTTTTGGCTGAGAAAAAATGGACTTTTTTGGTGGATGGGAGGTGCCTGATATGAACCTGTCCAACTTAATTCATCAGTTTATTATTATTTTTATGATTCTTATGTCCATGTGGATCGGGATTACCTATGTGACCCAAAATATTCAATATACCCGTGCAAAGCAGGTGCATGATGAGATCAGCTTCCGGCTGGGAAATAATGATTTTGACCCGGAGACCATAAAGGAGTGCCGGGATTTGGCCAGCCAGTGTGGCTACGATCTCACCATAGACCTCTATGAGCAGGGCGGGGAGGGGGGAGCCAGAATTATTCTGGACATGACCTATCAGTTTCCCGTATTTCAAAATACAAAAAGGTATAGCATTGAGGGCTATGCCAGCTAGGAGGATTTTTGAAGGGAATGATTATATCTATGGTGGGAGTGACTTCCATCATTTTATTACTGACGATTCAGGGGGCAGTCAATATGGATTCTAAGAATCAGCATGACCTGAGGGCCGGGCTGACCCTGGCCATGACCCAGACCATGAATCAATTAAAGCAGGAAAAAATGCAGGAATCAAACCAGTATATCGCCCTTTTGATGGAGGGCCTGATTAGCCGTTTGGACACGGATATGGACCTGACCCTTAAGGTTCATTCCTTTGACCCGGACAAGAAGGAGCTAGAGGTGGAAGCTATTGGCTCCTATGTCCTGCCGGGCAATGTGGAGCGCAGGGTGTCGGTTCGGAGGCGGGCCATCTTGGAGGGACACTGAATTTTTGGAAAAATGGGAGGAATAAAGGTTGAAAAATTGGATAAAAACCTGGAAAAAACAGCTGGCATTTTTGCTGGCCCTGGTGGTACTTGTGGGAATTTGTCAGCCGGCGGGAACTGCCCGGGCGGCATTCTCTATGAGAGTTTATGTGCCACGACGAGTCTTGCACTATGCCAAGACAGGAAACTTAGTTTATACAAAATTTGGCGATGGGGAAATGATCGCCAGTTATTATGCCTCAGAGGTAGGTGGTCTGAGTCTGACAGAGGACCAGGTGGGGTTTGACTCGGGCAACAACAATTACATCAAATTAGATGGAAACATATCTATACAAAATATCAATACATTTTATATAGATAAGGAGGGAAGGCTGGTAATAAACGACCAGACCCTTCCTACCTTTGAAGTCAGTGGAGCCAATTTTATCAAGCCTCTTGGCTATATTATTTATCTGATCAAGGACAAGTATATTAACAAGACTCTGGCAACCCTGACCCCAGAGAGTTTTATGGCCAGTCTGGATTCAAGCCTCTTTCAGAGTGGGGAGGGAATTGCCATTGGCATAATTATGCCTGACCTTATTAAGAACAGCTTTTATTTTCAGGGCGGCAAGTTAAAAAAGGATATTCGGACTCAGGTTTATTTTCCCCTTTATGTCAAGGGAAGTCAGGTGATAGACCCAGACGAAGGTGGGGGATTTTACCATGAGGCAAGGAATTTTAATCAGGTGGACGAACTCTACAACGCCGAGGGATATTATTACAAGAACAGGCCTAGAACTGCCCCTGTGCCAGAACGAGTGGGCTATGATTTTCAGGGTTGGAGTCTGACAGATGAGGGCATGATTCTCACCAGAGATGAATTTCTCGAGGCCAGCAATTCCGGTGTGGATCAGAAGTTTCTTGCCAACTGGAAGGCCAAGACCTATGAGGTCAGCCTCCAGACCAATGGGGGAAGCTGTCAACGACAATCCTGTCAGGTGGACTTTGACCATGCCTACGGTAATCTGCCGGTGCCGGAGAAAAAAGGTTATGAATTTGCGGGCTGGTATACGAAAAAGACGGGGGGTGAATTGATTACCTCCACAAGCATCTGCAAAACCCCAGGTGACCACAGCCTCTATGCCCTGTGGAAAACCAAACAGTACACCGTTACCTGTACAGATTATTTGGAGACGGGAGAGATTTTGGGAAAGAGTGAGTGGCAGGCGGACTACCAGACCAAGCAGTCTGGAGCCAGTGCGGGCCAGGATCTGATGATCGGAAAGTACTACAAAGAAACCCAGTATTTATCAGATACTACTGCTGTAGTAGACGATACGGGCTGCCAGGTTTCACGAGTTTTTATCTCCTATGAGGGAAGTGGCTTAGATGGGTCCTACCTTCAGGACCAGGTGCTGACTAAGGCAGGGGAAAAGGTTTCTGAGGTCAGGCTGCCAGAGGAGGTAAAGGCCATTGGACCCAAGGCCTTTGACAACTGTCAGAAGATGAAAACCATCACCCTTCCCTACAGTGTGGAGGCTATTGGTGAGGAGGCTTTTGCCACAGCCAATAATCTCCAGGAAATTGTGGTGAAAAATCCCCATTGTCGATTTGAAGGAAGCCATATTTGCAAATCTACCTGTAAGCTTGTGGGCTTTAGCGGGTCCACCACAGAGGCCTATGCCAGGTCCCATCAGATCATGTTTGAGCCTATTCAAGTGATTGGCAAGGATTTTTACCAGAATGAAGGGGAAATCAAGGAGATTAGCCTGCCCCAGGATGTGAAGGAAATTCAGGAGGGGGCCTTTAAAAATTGTACCAGTCTGGAAAAAATTGATCTGGGGGGTGTGGAAAAAATTGCGGACGGTGCCTTTCAGTCCACGGGCCTAGAGAGGGTAGTGATGCCAGAGGGCCTAAAGGAGATTGGGCAGGCGGCCTTTGCAGACTGTCCCAACCTGAAGGAAGTAGATTTTTCTGCCTGCAAGGAGGATGTAAAGATTGGGGATTACTGCTTCTGGAATGACGGCGCCCTGGAGCGCCTGATTGAGGGGCAGGGAGAGCTCCTTGACCTGGTGAGAACCAGCATACCAGAACACACCATCCTAATCTGCTATGCAGGAAGTCGTCTGGCCCATTTTGCCGACCTCTATAACAGGCCTTGTATATTGATTTTTGGCCAGGGCAAGGAAAAATCTACCAGTCTCGGACTAGGAGGTCTGAGGGTAAGCAATTTGCAGGGGCTGATTTTGGGGCAGGCAGTGGATCAAATTGAGTCCGACGCCTTTTCGGAAACTAAGACCCTGCCCCAGGGAATTGTGGTAAAAAATCCCAACTGCAAGATTCCGGATCAAAGGAGATTTTTCCCTGAGGAAACACCGCTGACTTCTTGGTCTAAGTCCAGTCTGAAGGATTATTGCAGCCAGTATGAGATGACTATGAATAAGTTAGGAGAGTCCAACCAAATTCAGGCCAGGGACCAGGACCAGATTGTGGCTCACTTCTATGCCTATGTGGGCATGCCTATGCCAAGGCTTCCAATCCTTACCAAGGACAAGCACACCTTTTTGGGGTATGGCTTGGGGGAAGAAGTCTATTATGATATTCATGGAAGGTGTCTAATGGATTGCTGGGAGGGACCGGATGATTTGACGGGAGACCACTGCCTTCAGGTCCTGTGGCAGTCTAATGAAACTGGGGAAAACCCCGTTCCAAGCGCCAGTCCAGAAGCCGGGGAAAAACCTACTCCAAATCCGGAGAATCCCGGGGAGAAGAGTGGTGAATCTACAAAAGTAGAACAGAGTAAAACGGCAAATCCTTCCGTTCAAAGAGCCAAGTCTGGCCAGGAAAACAGCCGTCAGGATCAGGACCAATCCAAAATCGTCATTACCTTTTCCGATGTGGCAAGGAATGACGGGGCCAATGTGGGAGGCCTTGTGAAGAAAAAGAAGGGGATTACCTACTGCCTTTACAAGGCCAGTTACACGGCCAGTGTCCTCTCGGTCTCTAGCAAGAAAAAGAAGATAAAGATTGGAAATACAGTATCTTACAAAGGTAGAAAATACAAGATTACCGGCCTGGAAGAGGGGGCTATGAGAAAGAATAAGAGGGTCAAGAGTCTGACCCTTGGAAAGCATATTAACCGGCTGGGCAGGAAGTGCTTCTACAAATGTAGTAAACTTAAGAAAATAAGGATATATTCCAGGAAAATCAAGAAAATAGGGAAAAAATGCTTTCAGGGTATAGGTAAGAGATGCCAGATTTATCTGCCAAAGAAAGTTAAAAGTAAATATAAGAAGTTGTTTAGAAAAAAGGGCCAGGGAAAAAAAGTGGCCATCCGATTTATTTGATCGGATGACCTCTCATTAAATTGCTTCCCCCTCTTCCTCGTCTCCCAGGCGGGGTTTCAGGGTCAGCTCTACTTTGTCAATACGGTTGCCCTCTGCCTCTAATACCAGGTAGTTGGCATATTGATCTTCTGCTTTTTCTCCCACATCTGGGAAGTGCTCTAAAAGCTGTATAATATGTCCTGCAATGGAGTCATAGTCCTCAGATTCTAGAGGAATATCCATCTCCTGGGCAATGTCATCTAGGGATGTACTGCCCAAAAGGACATAGGTTTCATCGTCTATCTTTTGAATTTCATCTTCTTCGTCGTCATCGTATTCATCGCGAAGCTCGCCGACGATTTCTTCTAGAAGGTCTTCAATGGTAATGAGACCTGCCAAGGCGCCGTATTCATCCAGAACAATGGAGAGGGGAATGGAGTCCTTACGCATTTCCATAAAGAGCTCAGCCACTTTTTTGTACTCATAGGTGACATGGGCCTCACGGACCAAATCGTGGATATCCATTTTCTCTCTATCCCCCTGATAGAAAGCTACATCCTTGAGATTAATGACACCGATAATGTTGTCAATGGTGTCCTCGTAGACAGGCATGCGGGCATATTTGCTCTCCTTGAATTCCAGCATAAGGTCCTCGTAGGAGATCGGTGCCTCTACCATGGCAATATCGATTCGGGGAATCATAACATCCTTTACCAGGGAATCACCAAAGTCTACGATGTTGGTAATCATCTGTCTTTCTTCGCTTTCGATGACACCCTCCTCGTGGCTTACATCTACGAAGGTTCGAAGAACATCCTCTGTAATGGTTTCGTTCTTGCTCTTTGTGTCAATGCGAAAGAGGAAGAGGATGAATTTTGAAATCTGATTTACCACATAAATAATTGGCGTTAAAAGGTTGGTTAAAAACAGGATTGGGCGGGAGAAAAAGAGAGACATTTTGGTCGCCTTTTTCGTGGCCATATTTTTAGGGGTAATTTCACCAAAAATCAGAATTAAGATGGTCAAAATACCGGTGGCAATTCCTGCTGCCAAGCTGGTGCTCTCCTTTAAGCCCATGCGTTCACAGATACTGTAGGCATAGGTGGTGGAGAAGGAAGATGCGGACAGGTTTACTATGTTGTTGCAAATCAGAATTGCACTCAACATCTTGTCCGGATTTTCAATAAGCTTTAACACTCGTTTTGCTGATTTGTTTTTTTCCTCTGCCAAAGATCTCATTTTAATCTTGCTTACGGTAGTTAAGGCCGTTTCGGCAGAAGAGAAAAATGCTGATAATATTAATAAGACAAAAAGTATTATTAAGTTTATGGCGTCACTGGGCCCCAAAAAATCACGCTCCTTCCTAGCTCAAGGCCTGGCGTTTTCTCGCCATCTCGTCACTGTCGAGATATTCATCGTATGTAGTTACTTTATCAATCATACCGTTTGGTGTCAACTCTATAATGCGGTTGGCAATGGTCTGGATAAACTGGTGGTCCTGGGAGGTGAAGAGTACAACGCCAGGGAATTTAATCAAACCGTTGTTGACAGAGGTAATGGACTCCATGTCTAAGTGGTTGGTAGGCTCATCTAGCATCAAAACATTGGAGCCGAGCATCATCATCTTAGAGAGCATAACGCGAACCTTCTCACCTCCGGAGAGGACATTGACTTTCTTCAAGCCGTCATCTCCCTTAAAGAGCATACGGCCCAAGAAACCGCGAACATAGGTGGCATCCTTCTCTGGGGAGAAAGGCATGAGCCAGTCAACGATGGTGTCGTTGCAGTCAAAGTAAGTGGTGTTGTCCTTTGGAAAATAGGACTGGGAAGTGGTAATTCCCCACTTGTAATCTCCCTCATCTGGCTCCATTTCTCCGGAGAGAATCTGGAAGAGGGTGGTAGCTGCGATGCCATAGGAGCCCACAAAGGCAATTTTGTCATCGTGGCCAACGGTGAAGGAAACGTTGTCGAGAACCTTCTCTCCGTCAATGGTCTTGGAGAGGTTGGTTACTGTTAAAATCTCGTTTCCGATTTCTCTGTCTGGCTTAAAATCAACATATGGGTACTTACGGCTAGATGGTCGCAGTGTGTCGAGCTCGATTTTTTCCAGAGCTCTCTTACGGGAAGTAGCCTGCTTAGACTTAGAAGCGTTGGCGCTGAATCGCTGGATAAATTCCTGCAACTCTTTGATTTTCTCTTCCTTTTTCTTGTTGGCTTCCTTCATCTGCTTGATCATCAGCTGACTTGACTCGTACCAGAAGTCGTAGTTTCCTGCGTAAATCTGCATTTTACCGTAATCCAAATCAACGGTGTGGGTACATACCTTGTTGAGGAAGTAACGGTCATGGGAGACTACGATGATGGTATTTTCAAAGTTAATTAAGAACTCCTCTAACCAGCGGATGGAATCTAAATCCAAGTGGTTGGTAGGCTCGTCGAGAAGCAAAATGTCAGGATTTCCAAAGAGGGCTCTGGCCAAGAGAACCTTGACCTTATCAGTATCTGGCAATTCACTCATGACCTTGTAGTGAAGTTCGGTAGGAATGCCAAGTCCGTTTAGGAGGGTGGCAGCATCTGTCTCTGCGTCCCAACCATTCATATTGGCAAATTCTTCCTCGAGCTCACTGGCTTTGATACCATCTTCCTCTGAGAAGTCAGGCTTTGCATAAATGGCATCCTTTTCCTTCATAATATCGAAAAGGCGCTGGTTTCCGGCAATTACTGTGTCTAAAACCACGTCGCTGTCATATTTGAAGTGGTCCTGCTCTAAGACGGAGAGACGCTGTCCTGGTCCCAGGATAATCTCACCAGAGGTAGGCTCTAACTCACCGGAGAGAATCTTTAGAAAGGTAGATTTTCCGGCGCCGTTGGCTCCGATAATACCGTAACAATTTCCCTCGGTAAACTTAATATTTACCTCCTCGAACAGAGCTTTTTTTCCAAATCGCAATGAAATATTACTTGCTTGAATCATAATGAATTCCTTTCTGATAAAAATATACTATTTCTTATTTTACTAAAAATCGTTGATTTTGCAAGAACTTTATACTTTTTAGGGGATTTCACAGCTTTTTTCATAGTGTAAAAGCATTTTCTGTGCTATAATATTTTAGCAAGTTTTTTGATTGGAGGTATAGCTTTGGGGATTTTGATTGATCGGGAACAGCAGGTTTATCATCTGCAGACCCAAAATACAAGCTATATTATAGGGGTGATCCAGGACAAGTACCTGGGACACATTTACTGGGGGAATAAAATTCGGACACCGGATGGCAAAAGATGCCTTTTGAGACGGTGGTCCTGCTTTGATGTGATTGAGCCAGACAAAAGTGAGGGGGCTTTTTCACTAGATTACATTTGTCGGGAATATCCCAGCGGAGAAGCAGACTACAGGGCGCCGGCCTTTATGTTGGAATTTGAGGACGGCAGCAGGCAGACAGAGTTTGTTTTTGAGAGCGTTGAGGTATTGAAAAAAAAGCCCAAGCTCTCTGGTCTACCTAGCCTCTTGGCAGAGGAGGGGGAGACAGAGACTTTGCGGATTAGCCTGGTGGACAAACTCAGTCAGGTTTATCTTCATCTCTACTACTGCATTTATCCGGACTACGATGTGATAAGCCGGCATGTGGTGGTGGAAAATCAGGGAGAACAGAAGGTAAAAATCCACCGACTTATGAGTGGAGCCCTGGATTTTGACCGGGATGATTTGGAACTTTTGACCCTGCCAGGAGCCTGGGGCAGAGAGCGCCAGATGGAGAGGGGACCTGTCCGCAAGGGCCAGATGACTCTCACAAGCAGAAGGGGAGCAAGCAGCCACCAGATGAATCCATTTATGGCCCTGCTAGAGCCGGGAGCCTCGGAAAATCAGGGAGAAGTTTATGGACTGAACCTGGTTTACAGCGGCAACTTCACAGGAATTGTGGAGGGGGACCAGCGGGGAAAAACAAGAGTTATGCTAGGTTTTGGCAATGAGGATTTTTCCTGGTGCCTAGAGCCTGAGAAGACCCTGACTAGCCCAGAATTGGTTATGGTACATAGCAAAGAGGGCCTGGGAGGCATGTCTCGCATTTACCACAATATTTATCGGGACCGATTGGTTCGCGGTACTTATAAAAAGAAGGAGAGGCCAGTTTTAGTCAACAACTGGGAGGCCACCTATTTTGATTTTGACCAGGAAAAGATTTTGGATTTGGCAGACCGGGCCGCTGATTTGGGCCTGGAGTTACTGGTCTTAGATGATGGTTGGTTTGGCAAGAGAAACGACGACAAGACCTCTCTTGGGGACTGGTTTGTCAATGAGGAAAAGTTGCCAGGGGGAATTACAGGTCTGGCCCAAAAGGTAGGAGAAAAGGGCCTGGGCTTTGGTCTCTGGTTTGAACCGGAGTCTATTTCCAGGGAAAGTCGCCTCTACAAGCGCCACCCGGACTGGTGCATCCATGTGAAGGACCGCTACCAGACAGAGTGTCGCAACCAGCTCCTTTTAGACCTTTCCAGGGAGGATGTCTGTGACTACATAATCGGTGTGCTAGACCAGATTTTGACAGAGGCCCCTATTAGCTATGTCAAGTGGGATATGAATTCTCACATGTCCAATCTGGGTTCTGCTCAACTTGAGGCGGACAGGCAAAGAGAGTTGCCTCACCGCTACATGCTGGGTCTTTACCGGGTTTTAGAAGAGGTTACAGGCCGCCATGAGGATGTGCTCTTTGAGAGCTGTTCTGGCGGGGGAGGCAGGTTTGACCCCGGCATGCTCTACTACATGCCACAGGTTTGGACCAGCGACGACACGGACCCAATCGAGAGGGTTTATATCCAGTACGGAACCAGCCTTGTCTATCCGCCTTCCACCATGGGAGCTCATGTATCTGCAGTGCCAAACCACCAGAGTGGCAGGGTTACACCCCTAGAGACCAGGGGCAATGTGGCCATGAGTGGACTCCTGGGATATGAACTGGATTTGGGAAAATTTTCCCAGGAAGAAGAGGAAAAAGTAAAGGAGCAAATCCAGTTTTATAAGGAAAATAGAAAGCTGATTATGGAGGGAGACCTCTATCGAATAAAGAACCCATTTGAGAGTTCCTACGGTGCCTGGATGATTTGTTCTAGGGACAAGAAGGAGGTCCTGGTGACAGCGGTTTGCATGAGGGGGGAGGTCAATGGAAAAACCTGCCGCCTTAAGCTTGTGGGCCTGGATCCAGATTTGGATTATAAGGACATGGAAAATGGGGAGATTTATCAGGGAGACGAACTGATTGAAATCGGTCTTTTAGCAGACCTTTATGGGGATTATGAGAGCAAGGTTTGGAAATTTCAGGGGATGTATTAGAAAGGAGTAGCTATGTCATTACTAGATGGAGTAAAACTGCAAAAATGCGAGGCCTTTCCTCCAGGAGTTGAATATGTGAAGGGACTGGGCGTGACGGTTTCTGTCTGGAAGCGGGATGCCAAGAAATGTTATCTTCGACTTTTTCGCGAGAACAAGATGCTGGAGAAAATTCCAATGTTTTCCATGGAAGAAGAGGGGATGGCAGATGTTTTTACCCTTTTTCTCAAGGGAAATGAGGTAAAGGACAAAATCAACGGCCTGGAGTACGACTTTGTGGCCGACGGTGAGGTCTTTTTGGACCCCTTTGTAAAGCAGGTGGCAGGCAGAGATTCCTTTGGCAAAAAGCACGGAAAAACCAGGGGACTCATTTGTTTTGAAAGCTTTGATTGGTCCGGGGAAAACCGCAGGAGGCTTACGGTTCAGGAAATGGTTCTCTACCAGTGCCATGTGAGAGGTTTTACAAAGCATGCCAGCTCTGGAGTCAGCTACCCGGGAACATTCCTTGGTATGGAGGAAAAAATCCCTTATCTAAAGGACTTAGGAGTCAACACCCTCTTGCTCTTGCCAATTTATGATTTTGATGAGTGCATGAAGGACGAGGAGGGAAATTCCCTTGGCAAGGTCAACTACTGGGGTTATGGAAAGGACGCCTTTTACTTTGCCCCAAAGGCCAGCTACTGCAGTCAGACCATGTGTGCGGCCAGAGAACTAAAACATCTGATTAAGGCCCTCCACCAAAACGACATGAATATTATTTTGGATATGTATTTTGTGGGCCAAAACCCAGAGTTTATTACCCAGTGTTTGCGCTATTATGCCCTGGAGTTTCATGTGGATGGATTTCGCATTAACCAGGACAGCGTAGATGCCTCATGGTTTACCATGGACCCTATTTTGTCCCACTGCAAGTATATAGGCAGTGGTTGGGGTGACCAGCCGGTGCCTCGGGGTAAGGAGCGCTACTTGGAAATGAACGATGGCTTCTTGGTGGATGCCAGAAGATTTTTAAAGAGTGATGAGGGTCAGACCGAGAGTTTCTACTACCGATTCCGGGAGCAGAGAGAGGGCGTGGGCCAGATTCACTATATCACCAGTAACAACGGTTTTACCCTGCGAGATCTGATTTCCTACGATGTCAAACACAACGAGGACAACGGGGAGCGAAACCAGGACGGTAGCCAGATGAACTACAGCTGGAACTGCGGGGCAGAGGGTTATAGCCGGAAGAAAATTGTTCTAAAGACCAGAAAGCAGCAGGAGAGAAATGCTCTTGTTATGCTTCTTCTTGGCATGGCAACCCCTATGATTTTGGCGGGGGATGAGTTTGGAAATTCCCAGAAGGGCAATAATAATGCCTACTGCCAGGACAATATGATTACCTGGCTGGATTGGCGACAGGTGGAAAAAAATAGGGACACCCTGGACTATGTAAAAATGCTTCTAAAATTTCGGAGGGAGCATCCCCTTTATCACTCTGAACGAAAACTTACGGGAGCAGATTTTTCCGGACTGGGAGCGCCAGATGTTTCCTGCCACGGAAGAGAGCCTTGGACGGCAGATTTTTCCTACTACAGCAGGGAACTTGGAATCTTGTATTTTGGCAGTTACTACGGCAGTCAGAGTTTGTATTTTGCCTTTAATTTTCACTGGGACAAGCACGAATTTTACCTGCCAAATGTCCAGGCAGACAGCCAGTGGGAACCCCTGTTTTCCACAGCGGAGGGGGCGGCAGACAAGGTGGAGGATGACAAGTATATGATGGCCCCAAGGTCCATTGCAGTCTTCCAGAAAAAGGTGATTCCAAAGCCTGTTCAGACCAAGAAAAAAACTAGAAAAAGAAAGGTGAAGTAGTCTTTCATGATTGTTTTAAAAATAGAATCCGTCAAGGAGTTTATGGCCTGTCTCTTTCAGGGAGATATGTTTGACCGCTTCCACTTAAGAAATTGTCAGGTCAGGACTTTTACCAATTTTTCCTGTGATGGAAGCCTTTACGGGGACTGGTTTGACACGGAGGAAAAGCCGGAGGAGAGTCAGGTGGTTTGGAGCCAGATCAAACCCATAATCTTTGGATTGATTCGGGGCAACAAGCCCCCTCTTATGATGAATTTGGAATTTTGCCACCACATGTCCAACGGGGACACAGGGGCTATTCGGGTTCAGTACGAAAAGGGGGAACTCCTTGTATATACAGGTTATGCCCAGAAGGAATTTAGTTTGGACAAGTCCAAACAGGAGACCTGGGATGACCAGTGCAAGGAATTTATTAAGAAAAATGAAATTGTTAGCACTCTTTTGGAATGAGTGCTAAATTTCTCTTGACATTGGCTTTTGGCAGCGTTATGATATGTTCTAGCAAAAGAATTTGAAAGAAGTTGGAGGTAATATCATGACACAAGAGCAAGGTAATTTAGCAATTAATTCAGAAAATATTTTTCCAATTATCAAGAAGTGGTTGTATTCCGATCACGATATTTTTCTCAGAGAGGTAGTCAGCAACGGATGCGACGCCATCACCAAATTAAAGAAGCTTTCCCTTATTGGAGAGGCCAATCTGCCTGAAGATTACAAGGCTAAGATTGAGGTAGAAGTTAATCCAGAGGAGAAGACCCTGACCATTCGAGACAACGGACTGGGAATGACAGCCGATGAGGTCAAGGAGTATATCAATCAGATCGCCTTTTCTGGCGCCACAGATTTCCTTGAGAAGTACAAAGATAAGACAAATGAAGAGCAGATTATTGGACACTTTGGACTGGGATTCTATTCCATCTTTATGGTTTCCGATTCTGCAGAGATCAATACACTTTCCTACAAGGAAGGGGCAGAGGCTGTTCACTGGGAGTCCGACGGAGGCCTGACCTTTGAGATGGACGGAGCAGACAAGGACAGTGTGGGAACAGAGATTATCCTTCACTTAAATGAGGACAGCTACGAGTTCGCCAACGAGTACCGTGTCCGCGAGGTTTTGGAAAAGTACTGTTCCTTTATGCCAGTGGAGATTTTCTTGTCCAAGGCAAATGCAGAGCCTGAGTACGAGACCATTCCTATGGAGGAGCTTTTGGAGACCGATACCCTCATTGAGGAGATTGTGGAGGAGCCAAAGGAAGAGGACAAGGAAGAGGACAAGGAAGGCGAAGAGAAAGAGGAGCCTTTGAAGAAGGCTAAGATTCTCAAGAGACCTGTTTCTGTCAGCGACATTTCACCTCTTTGGAACAAGCATCCAAACGAGTGCACCGACGAGGAGTACAAGGCCTTTTACCGCAAGGTATTTAATGACTACAGAGAGCCTTTGTTCTGGATCCATTTGAACATGGATTATCCATTTAACTTAAAGGGAATTCTCTACTTCCCAAGAGTAAATCTGGAGTATGAAAATGTAGAGGGAATGATTAAGCTCTACAATAACCAGGTATTTATTGCAGATAATATTAAGGAAGTAATTCCTGAGTTCCTTATGCTTCTCAAGGGAGTTATTGACTGCCCAGACCTGCCATTAAATGTCAGCCGAAGCGCCTTGCAAAACGATGGTTTTGTCAAGAAGATTTCTGACTACATTACCAAGAAGGTGGCAGACAAGTTGTCAGGCCTTTGCAAGACAGACCGTGAGAACTATGAGAACTACTGGGATGACATCAGTCCATTTATCAAATTTGGTTGCCTGAGAGACGAGAAATTCAAGGATAAAATCAAAGATTATGTTCTCTTTAAGGATTTAGATGACAAGTATTCTACTTTGACAGAGTACCTTGATACCCTGCCTGAGCCAGTTGAGGTAGTAGAGGAGGGCAAGGAAGAGGAAGACTCTGAGAACAAGGAGAAACCTCGCAAGGTAATTTACTATACCACAGACCTTCAGCAGCAGAGCCAGTATATCAACATGTTCCGCGACCAGGAATTGAATGCGGTGGTTTTGACTGAGAAAATTGACCAGCCATTTGTAACTGCCCTAGAGGCGGGAGATGAAGGAGTTCGCTTCCAGCGCATTGACGCAGAGTTGACGGACGACTTTAAGGATGAGGCTTCCGAGGAAGAACTTAAGGAAGAGACAGAGACCTTAAAGGAACTCTTTAAGAAGGCCACTGGCAAGGAAAATCTTGAGGTCAAGGTAGAGAAACTTAAGGACGAGAAGGTATCCTCTGTAATCACTATGTCAGAGGAGAGCCGCAGAATGCAGGATATGATGAAGATGTATGCCATGAATGGAATGGGTGGCATGGATATGGGTGACATGGGTCAGACTTTGGTACTCAACTCCAACAACGCCCTGGTTCAGTACCTTCTTGCCAACAAAGAGGGAGATAAGACAGATCTTTTCTGTAAGCAACTTTACGATTTGGCTCTGATTAGCAACCAGCCACTAGCTGCGGACAAGATGACAGAATTCATCCAGAGAAGTAATGAGATCATGATGCTTCTTACCAAATAATAGCAGTTCACTAAGAAAGTCTAAAAACAGGAAGAGTCCAACCGACTCGAGACGAGGTGTATGCGCACCTCGTCTCTCTCTGGTTGGCCTCTTCTTGTTTTATTGCACTTATAGAGATAAGTGGTGAGGAGTCTTTTGTCCCTTGGAATCTGTGGTGACAAAAATGCAGGTGGCGGAGGCGTGATCCTCCCCAGTCAACATGTTTTTGGCCAGGACACCCACCTGAATGCTGGTGGTGCCAAGGCTCTTGATTTCATAATAAAGTTCCAAAATCATGCCGGCAGTCACTGGCTTTTGGATGTTTAAGTCCGAAATGGCCACTAAAACCACGTGTTCATTGTCTCCCAAAAAGTTGGTGACGCCAATCATGGCAGCCTCTGTCATCCAGTCAGACAGGCGACCGGCATAGAGGGTCTGGTGGTGGTTGTGGTCAGCGGGACGAACAAAATGTCTTGTTGATAATTCCATAGAAACCTCCCAGGGCGAATTTGCTGGACTTGGCCAGGATTTGCCCTGAAATTAGTATATCATATGATGGCAAGATATACTAATTTATCTTGAAAAATAAGTACATAGCATATATAATTTTTAACTGGGAGATTTTGACTGTTTTAGGAGGAACCCATGCTAAGTAAGAAGAATTTTATCAGTAAAATGAAGACGGTGGCGGCCCTGTCCGCCATGATTTTGGCCCTGGGGGGACTAGGGGCGGGGGAATGCCAGGCGGCGAGCGCCACAGAGAAAAACACCCTGCAGTCCTACACCCAGGTAGGAGATAACTACCGGTCCATGAGTGGAATCACGCTTACATCAAAGCTGGACAAAGACCAGTACAAGGACGGAGACCAGGCCAGTTTGACTCTGTCGGTGGAAAATACCAACGACTATCCAGTGAAGAATGTGGAGATTCGTTATAACCTGCCGGCCAATATAAAAAAGGACAAGGGAAACAGCGATTTAGTAATCGAGGAATTAGGGGCTCATGAGACGAGAGAATTGACCTTTACGGCCACTGTGACAGAGGATTCCTCAGGCCCTATGGCCCCATGGTTTAAGAGGATTTTGCTTATTGGGGGCGTGGTTTTGGCCCTGATTATCCTGATTTTACTTATTATAATAATTCGAAAGAAAAAGGCTAAGAAGGCTCTGGCCCTCTTTATGACCCTTTTGCTGGCGGGAAGCGCCACCTGCCAGGGACCGGCCTATACAAGGGCGGCGGACAGGAGTCAGGCGGCAGAAAAGACCCAGGCAGCGGAGCAAACGAAGGCCATAGAGGCTGACTACCAGGTGGATTCTGACGCCTTTATGAACCGGGTATCGGTTCACGACCCATCGGTGGTCAAGGATCCAAAGTCCGGCTACTATTACATTTTTGGCTCTCATTTGGCCTTTGCCAAGTCCAAGGATTTGATTTCCTGGGAGCGTTTTACCAATAACATCCACACCGACTACGAAAAGCTCTTTAAGGAGCCATGGGATAAGTGGGCCAAGAAGGCCACGGCTCCAGATTCCGGCCTGAGTGGAAGGATGTGGGCGCCAGATGTGGTTTGGAATGACACTATGAAAAAATGGTGTATGTACATGAGTATTGACGGCGACAACTGGGTATCTTCAATTTGCCTTTTGACTGCAGATAAAATCGAGGGGCCATATGATTATCAAGGAGTAGTGGTATACTCCGGTATGAACAATGGAAGAACCAAGGTGGATCTAAACCAGACAGATGTTTACAAGGTGTTAGATAAGGACGACGATTTGGAGCGATACAGCAATACCAGCGATTCCTGTATCAATGCCATTGACCCAAGCATACAGACGGATGAAGAGGGAAATATGTATATGACCTATGGCTCTTGGTCCGCAGGAATTTATCAGTTGAAGTTAGACCCTAAGACAGGTATGAGAGATTATGAGACCAGGTACGAGTCAAAAATCAACGAGTCCGATGCCTATTATGGGAAAAAAATCGCCGGCGGATTTTACTGCTCAGGAGAGGGCCCATACATTATAAAGGGAAGCAAGTACTACTATCTCTTTTTGTCCTATGGCGGACTTGAGGCCACAGGCGGTTATCAGATGAGAATCTATCGCTCTGAGCACGTGGACGGCCCATATGTGGACGACAATGGTGTTTCTGCCATTCGGGATAAGAGCGTGGAAATCAAGCGAACCGATTACGGTTACCGAATTTTTGGCAGTTATCTCATGGACGGCCTGGGAAAAGCCCAGGTGGCCCAGGGACACAACTCCGCCATTGTGGATGAAGACGGAAGAATTTTCCTCATTTATCACACAAGATTTCAGTCGGATTCCGGCACCAACGAGACCCATCAGGTGAGGGTTCACCAGATGTTTGAAAACGAAAACGGTTGGCTGGTGGCGGCCCCTTACGAGTACTCGGGAGAGACCTTGAAAGAGGAGGCTTATGCCATGGAGGAATTGGCAGGGGAGTACGAATTTATCTATCACGACCCAACCAAGGCCTACATGGTGGTCAACGGAACCCAGATGGGACTGGTGGGAGCTGCTGATCGAGAAAAAGAAATGGAGGGCAGCCAGGAGGTTACCATTGGTAAGTATGTAAGCACCATCCGCTACTGTGCGGACTTCAAGGTGGATCAGGCAGAAAAAATCACCCTCAAGGAGGATGGAAGCCTGACAGGAGAGTACCGGGGAACCTGGTCCCTAGAGGGCAACAAGTTGACCCTGGATTTGGGAGATGGCCATGTCTATAAGGGCTATTTTATCAAGCAGTACAATGAGAATATGGACCGCAAAGTAACAATGACATTTACGGCAGAGGGAGAAAATGTGGCCGTTTGGGGCGTAAAACCGGTGGAAAAAGAAGAAGATACGGAGGCAGAAAATGAATAAGACAGTAAAGAAAATATTAAGCTTTGGATTGTGTGTGGGACTTTGTTTGGGAGGACAGAAGGCTCAGGCCAGCACAATCTTGTCCTCTGATGTAATTGTGGCATCTAGTGGCAACGAACTTTTGGGCCTGGAGGGAAGCTTTGTGGCCAAGGATGTGGATGCGGCCATTGAGAGAATCAACGCCATCCGCAAGGAGGCCTGCGACGAGGGAGTTCCCTATACCTTTTACAGACATGGATACTATGAGACCAGGGCGCTGACCCCAGACGACTACAGTCCTTTGGTCTGGTCCGGCAGCATGGAGACCATAGCCCGAATCCGCGCGGCAGAGGCAATTGTCTACGAGGACCATGTTCGACCAGATGGATCAAGTATTTTTGACTTAGAGGTAGTATCCGGCCAGGACACAGTTCGCACCTACGGGGAAAATCTTGCCTGGAACTACTCCACTTCCATGGTGGATGCCATCAACCAGTGGTATGCGGAAAAGGACGACTATGTCAACGGAGTGACCAATGCAGTGGTAGGTCACTATACCTCCATGATTAACCCGGATTACGCCTGCTTTGCCATGGGACTTTTTGACCAAAAGCAGGATGGCTGGAACGCCATTGCGGGAGAGTTTAACTACACCAGCGGTCTCTATGAGACAAAACAGCCGGCGGCCACCAATATTGTTCAGACCATACAGGTAAAAAAATCCTCCCTGTCTAGTCCAGTCTTAGAGGGAACGGGGAGCCTGCAGGTGGGAAAACAGACCTCCTTCAAACTCATGGTTCCAACCACCAACCTGGGTGTGACCAAAAACCTGCTGGTGCTTGACAGCGTAAGCTTTAGCTCCTCCAACAACAGCGTGGCAACAGTGACATCTTCCGGAGTGGTAACGGGAATCAAGAAGGGAAGTGCCCAGATTACAGCTAAATCGGCTTCTGGCTACAAGGCCACAGCCACAGTAACTGTGACACAGACCGCATCCACCTCCACGGCAAAGGCATCTAGCAGCAATGTTTCTAAGTACATGCCAACCACCAAATTCAAGTCTATTAAAGCGCAAAAAACCAGTTTGAAACTCAGATGGGCCAAGAAGAAAAATATAACAGGCTACCAGATTCAGATTGCCAAAAAAAATAAATTTACCAAGGGTCTAAAGACCGTCAAGGTAAAAAAGAAAAGTAAGACCAGTGTCAAGGTGAAAAAACTCAAAAAGAAGACCAGGTACTATTTGAGAATACGCACCTACCTCAAGGCAGGCACCACCATGATTTACAGCAGCTGGTCCAAGACAAAGAGCAAAAAAACCAAGAAGAAATAGGTTGAGGAGAAAACATGAAGTACAAATTGGCCATATTTGATATGGACGGAACCATTTTAGATACCCTAGAGGACCTAATGGACAGCGTGAATTTTGCCCTGAGGAGCCAGGGGCTTCCGGAACGAAGTTATGAGGAAGTAAAAAGCTTCGTGGGAAATGGCATTGGCAAGCTCATTGCCAGGGCGGTGCCAGAGGGAACCTCAGATGACACAAGGCAAGAGGTGCATAAGGCCTTTACAGACCACTACAAGGTTCACTGCGC
>JAILSA010000107.1 GCA_024697885.1 Eubacterium sp.
TGTGGTCCTTGTTGTTCTCGTCAAGGACCTCCTCTAGCTCCATGCGGACCATACGAAAAATCTCAATTAGGCGGGGATTAAATACTCCACACTCCCCTTCTACAATCATTTCAAAGGCCTCCTCCCGGTCATGAGCCGGGCTGTATATTCGGTCTGAAATCAGGGCGTCATAGGCATCCACCATTCCCACTACCTGGGACCCTATGGAGATTTCATTGCCCTTAAGTCCCTCGGGATATCCTCCCCCGTCAAACCTCTCGTGGTGGTGAAAGGCGATTTCCTCGCTGAGTTCCACCCAGTTGCGGTATGGGTTGTCTTCATCCATTTCCTCCCTCAAATGGGAAAAAATTCTCTTGCCCTTCCAGGTGTGATTCTTCATAATCATAAACTCATCATGAGTCAATTTGTCCGGCTTATTCAAGATGTGGTCCGGAATCAAGAGTTTTCCAATATCGTGTCCAATGGAAGCCAAAACGATGTTATCCTTGTCCTGCTCCGTCAACTTGTACTCCGGACAATATCGCATAACTTTTTCCAACATAATTTCCGTAAAGCGAGAGATCTGGTCGCAGTGATATTCCGATATAAAATCTCGGCTCTCATTGAGGGAACACAAATAACTAAAAAACTTTATAATTCGCTCCATAGTCTCCCTCCTTTTAATTTTGAACTGTCTCTACCACATTGTCTCTCTTGACAAAGGAGACATTGTAGTAAGCTCTTTTAATAAGAATAGGTTCTGAATTCAAGTAGAGAAGGCTTCCCGGGAAGACATTGCCCTGAACTGTAATTCTGGCATTTCTCTGCTTGGCCATAATCTCCATTCTCTCTTCTTGTTCCTTAAGTAAGCTCTGCTTTTGCAGCTTCTGAGTGTAAATCGCCTTAGTTAACTTCTCGCAAAAAGCAATGGTCTTTTCATCTCGTTCCGGAATAGCCATAAACTTATCTAAGGACTCCTCGCAAGTCTGAAGTTCTGCATTTAGCTTGTCTATTTTTTTCAAAAGTTTGTGATAGGCTGCCATATCATCCCTGTCGATTCCCACCTCAACAATGGTGCGAATCTCAGCAATGTTACCGATGGAATGACAGTTGACACCCTGGCGGGCCTTAATATTACCACCAAGGATTACACCCCGTCGGCCCTCTACCTTGAGAGTGCCCTTAACTGCCACATCACAATTTAATAGGTAAGAAGCTTCCACATCTCCCCCGGCCGCAATGGTGGCGGACTCAAAGAATTTACCGGAAATATCTCCCTGGGCTGTGACGCAACCTGTGCCGTGTCCCTGAAAACCCTTTTTCATTACAATATTTTTGCCGGCCTTGACAATGCAATTTTCGCAAAATCCCTCAACAGCAATATTACCTGTGGCATAAACGCTATAACCGGCCTCAATGTTTCCAAGGACATTGACGTCTCCGTCAAATTCAATGTTTCCTGTAGACAGACCTACATTTCCCTTTACCACATAGACCTGACGAATAATCAACTCATTACTATATTCATTGACTTCTATAATTCCATCCATAAGGGAGTAATATTTTTTCTTGTCGTCAGAGACAATAAATCCCGTGCCGTGAAGAGGCGGAAGTTCCTTGCCTCGTTTTGGGGCGATCAACTTGCCCTCTACATCGTAGCCAAAAACACCTTGGGTAGCGGAGTGATATTCTGCCACCAGAGCATTCTTTTCCACCGCCTCAAACAACTCAATACTTTTGTAATCCACAGAACCGTCCGGCAGTACTCTTGGCTTTTTCTCCACATCCTTGCGGAAGTGATACTCATACCAGCCATCGTCTCCGTTTACACAGGTCTTGCCCTCGGCAATCACAACGTTTTCCATGAATTTCTTTTCTTTAATTAACTTCTTAATGGCATCTTTTTTGATTCCCTGTTTTACATCGTTATGGCTCAAGAGCCTCATAACATCCGGAATCTTAATCGTAGCTAAATAATCCGGGTTAATATCATTAATTACAGAGAAGTTTGCCGTTACCTCCATCTTGTCATCGCTGACACTGATGCAAGAATCCAAAAGGAAGTCCTCAGATTTTTCCTCGGATACCATGTGAACTTCCAAAATAGCTTCTGGTTCCACAATGGTATTTCGAATAATCTCCTGCATTTCCTTGGACAGACTGCCGCCGTACTGCTCCATCTCCTTGCGGAGTCTCTGCATCTCTTCCGGCTCATAGTAGACCTTGGCGTACTCCGTAACATCTAGGCCCTCTGCCAATCCCTGATGGATTTCCTCCATCTGTCTCGGTGAAAATTCCGGGTTCAGCATAGGGCTCACATCTAGTCGGTCATTGAGAGCATGACGAATCACCCTCATTTGCATCCAATTGTATTCCTTCTTAGCATAAGAAGATACATCTAGATTTTTTACTAAGCCCTTTACAACCTCTGCAATCTGGCCACCGCGAAAGCTCTTGTTGAGATAAGGTCCTACATCCACCTTTTGGGCAAAGGCCTCATTGATTTGGTGGAGCTGTTCAAAATTATAGCCTCTCTCTAAGTAGGTAATCAAATCCTGACCTCTCGATGCCGCCTTGGCCACCTCTAAAAGTTCTCTGCCAGAATAATCTCTCTCAGCATAGTCTACCAGGTCCACACCGTGAATCATTCCCTTGCGGATTGCTCTCATTACCAGATACTTATATTTTTCGTTGGCATAGCGACTGACATCCAAATTTGCCTCTAGGCCCTTGCGAATCTCTCGCATTTGCATCCAGTCATACTCTGGTCTGGCGTAAACCGAAATATCAAGTTTTTTCTCCAAGCCCTTGCGGATTTCCTTCATCTGAACCCCCATAAAATCAGTGTTCAGGTAAAAAAGAATGTCCACACCGGACTTGATTCCATTCATGATTTCACTGCATTGAAAATCGTCATAGCCCATCTGTCTGTACTTTTCCAGGTCAATGCCTAGCTCAAGGGTCTGGCGTTTATTCTCCATCTCCAGCCAGCTCATGTCCGGATCCATGTAGGTCTCCACATCAATTCCGTGCTCTAAGCCCAGGCGAATTTGCTCCAATTGAAAAGAATTAAAAGAAAGACGACGAAGTTTTTCAACGTCGCCGCCTGCCTTTAGACATAGTTGTAGCTCGTTTTCACGATTTTTCTCATCAATATCATGTAAAACATGCGCATCCTTCATATTGACTTCCCCCTATGTCATTATATCCCAAAAACCATTAATTACTTAATAATCTTGGCGTTTTCCTTCAAGAAATCCATAATTTTGGTAATCAGGTAGTAGTTTTTGTTCATGTCGTCGTAGGTCATAGCTGCATCTGCGCCGTAAGTTGACTCATATTGTGTTTTTCCCTCCTCGTAGGTTGCACCAGTCTGCTCCTCTACGAATTTCTTCACATCATCATCTGTGAATGTAATATTTTCCTTCTTGGCAATGGCCTCACAAACCACCTGCTGGGTTGCATAGTTCTCACCGGCGTAATCGATATACTGCTGGTACTGCTCCTTGGTAGTTCCCTGCATACCAAGTACGGTCTCAAAGTCAATGGACTCGCCGTACTGCTGTTTAACCTGAAGTCTGGTTAACTGATCATAGTACTTTGTATAGGCAAGTTTAAGGGTAGCTGGAAGGCTGTTAATGGTAGCATTCTGAATAGCTGTACCCAGGGCGGTAGAAGAAATGTTATTTTCCTTATTCTTCTTCAGAGTCTTTTTGGTTTCCTTGGTCCACTCTGCCACTGTCTTGTATCCCTCATCGGAATACTTCTTAACATATGCATCATTCCAAGGTCTCTTCTCTGTCTTTACAATGTGATTTACCTTTACGGTAAATACTACTGGCTTACCGGCAAGATCTGGATTGTTTACATATGGAGTAGGGAACTGCAGGTTCAAATCCTTAGTCTCTCCCACCTTCATGGTGAGAAGTCCCTCATCAAATCCATTGATGAAACCAGAATTTCCTGCTACAACTTCGTAGTCCTCTGCGCTTCCACCGTCAAACTCCTTGCCATCTACCTTACCTGTAAAATCAATGTTGATAGAGCAGCCAGAGGTAACCTTACCCTTCTTGATCTTTGACTCTTTTACATGCTGGCTGAGGAAATTATTTTTCTCAGTCTCAAGATCTGCATCCGTTACTCTACAATCAACTTCAATACCCTTATATTCACCAAGAGTTACCACCTCATCCACATTGTAATCTTCAATGATTACTGGACCGGAAATGGCAGCTCCTGTCACTGCACTACCAGATGCGGCCTCCTGGCCAACAAACTTTGACTTGATGTCCTCCCATGAACATCCTGTTAAAACTGCCATCATTACAAAAAGCAATCCAACTAACAAATACTGCTTCTTCACTTTACTTTTCCTCCTTGCGTTATCGCATAATTTCATTTTATTATAACATATTTATAAGAGAAATAAAAGAGAAAATGAGTATTTATGCCTGTTCCACTGCAGATTTCATACTTTCTACATACTTTTTCACATGAGGAAGACTGTCCACTCCGTACTCAGCTATTATTTTTACAATGGCTGACCCCACAATAGCTCCGTCGGAAATGGCGGCCATCTTCCTGGCCTGGTCCGGATTCGAAATTCCAAAACCAATGGCACACGGAATGTCCTTGACAGACTTGACATCCTCAATCAGACCGCCTATATCTGTACTGATTTCCGTGC
>JAILSA010000165.1 GCA_024697885.1 Eubacterium sp.
AAACCGGTGTCATGTCGGCCAATAACGAGCAGGAGCTCCATGAAAAGCTTAAGGCGGAAGAGCTCTTTTTGATCTCGGCCAAACAACAGACAGAGAAAAAGAGAAGAAAGAGAATAAAGTCCGATGTCCTATCGGAATATGCCAGAAATATTAGCAAACTGGTGGGGTCAGGTGTAACCCTGGTCAAGGCCCTCCGGATTATCTCCGAGGATGAGTCCTGGAAGCCAAGGGAGAGGGAGGTCTACGCAGATATTCTCCGCCTGGTCAAGTCGGGAATGCCCCTGTCAGATGCCATGGAGGCCCAGGGAGAAGCCTTCCCATCTCTCTTCGTCAGCATGATACGAAGTTCAGAGACCTCCGGTAATTTGGACCAGGTAGCCGGCCAGATGGCGGACTACTACAACAAGGACTACAAGCTGAGGAAAAAGGTCAAGAGTTCCATGACCTATCCCAAAATCCTCTGTGTCCTTATTGTAATTGTAATGGCGGTTATTATGGGATTTGTAATTCCCCAGTTCAAGGACCTTTTTGCCCAGATGGAAAGCCTTCCGCCAACCACTACCATCCTTTTGGCCATCAGTAATTTTGTCAAGGATAAGTGGTACATCCTCTTGTTCTTTGCTATTGTAATAGTTTTATCCTTTAAGGTTTTGCTCCACCTGCCCAAAATCAAGTATGTGGTGGACAAAATCAAGGTCAAGGCTCCTGTGGTGGGAAAACTGATGAAGGTCATTTACACGGCCCGTTTTTCCCGAACTCTGGCCAGCCTTTACGCCGCAGGTATTTCTATTATCAACTGTTTGACCATTGCCCAGACCACCATTGACAATGCCTATATTGAGAAACAGTTCGACCAGGTTATTGCCGATGTCAGGGCGGGAGTCAACCTGAGTGACGCCCTGGAGAAGGTGGACGGTTTTACCAAGAAGATGGTGTCCTCCGTCCGAGTGGGTGAGGAGACAGGTACCATGGATTCCATGCTGACCTCCATTGCGGACCAGATGGAATATGATTCCGAGGTGGCCCTTAATCAGTTGGTTTCTTACTTGGAGCCAGCCATGATTGCCATTATGGCCGTGGTGGTAGGCTTCGTTATTATTTCAGTGATTCAGCCAATTTACGGTTCTTACGAATCTATAGCTGATTCCTAAAGATTAGGTGGTGAGAAAATGAGTACAATAATACATTTGTCCAACCAAAAGGTTCAGGTGGTAGTGGGAAACTCCGGCTCCAAGAAAATCACGGTGCAGAAGTGTTTTTCCGATACCGCTCCAGAGGGAAGTATCATCAACGGTATGATCACGGACCCAGAGGCCTTTATAGAATTTATGAAGGAATTCTGGTCCCGGAAAAAACTGCCGACCAAGGATGTTTACCTCTTAATTAACAGCACCAAGTTTATTGGTAAAAAAATAGAGGCTCCGGCCATGAATGCCAAGAAAATGCTGGATTACGCGGCCAGGGAGTTTGCCGAGTTAGACGCCTCGGACAATGCCATTAACGGCTATATCCCCCTGTCGGGTTCTACCGGCAAAATGAAGCATTATTATGCAGAATGTGTAGATGCTGATTTTCTCCAGGAGCACATTGACATTTTCCGGGAAATCGGTATCCCCCTCAAGGGTATTTACTCCGGAGAGTCCAGTCTCATTGGACTGACCGACAGAACTGTGGGAAGAGATCACAAGACCTTTGTGTTGGAAATTGCAGAGGAAAATAATATAACAACCCTTCTCTGGGTGGACGGCGGTTTTTACTATTTTAACAGTATTCGCTGCTTTAACGAGAAGGGAAGCCCGGAGTACTGCCAGGATGTGGCCCGTTCTGTCAGCCAGATTAACCAGTTTATGAGGGCCAACCAAATCGAGTCAGAGCTGGAGTGCGTTATGATGGCAGGCGTGGAAGGCGAGGAGTTAGAGTCCTACATCACAGCTATTCGGGACCAGGGCTTTGGCCTTCCTGTTGTGCATTTTAAGAGTAAGGATATTGTTTACACCGAGGGAAAAACCCAGGGATATCTCTACGCTTCTGCCGGCCTCATGCAGGTGGGAGGGCAGCAAAACTTTCTCCAGACCTTTACCAGGTCCGGCAAGAGAAGGACAGAGAGCAAGGGAAAACCTGTGAAGGTAATAGCGGTGGCTTCCGTTTTGGCAGTTATGCTTGCGATTTTGGGAATTACTCTTTTTATCAAGTCAGGCAAGCAAAAAGAGTTAGATATGCTTGTGGAATACAATGAGTCCGCGGCAGTGGTGAGTCAGACGGAGGAGTACGACCAGTACTCGGACCGCAATAGCTTTTTGACCGCCCAGTACAATGCCATTAAGGATATTGATGAGAATATTTATTCCTACCCTATTTGCAATGATAAGGTCCTAAAGGAATTTAAAATATGTGCCAAGGGTTTTGTAAAAATCCAGTTTGAGGCCTTTAATGCGGACGACGGTGTGGCAGAAATTCGCACCACAGCCAAAACCGTAAAGGCCATTAACCGCTTTATTGCCAGACTCAACCAGAGGGATATTTTTAGCGATGTCAATTACACAGGATATACCTATGACGACGATGAGAAGGTCTGGGATGTCCATGTGATTTGCACCCTTTCCGAGGCAGCAGGTAGAAAGGGGGAGAAAAAATGAAAACAGAAATGACGGAAAAAGACAAAAAACTCCTGATGATCCTGGCTATTTTTGTCATTGTGGTATGCATTGGCTACTGGGGCATTATGCCTACTATGGACCAGATTTCTGCCATTAACGAGGAGACCCTGGTTCAACAGGATTTGCAGACTCAGAATGAGATGAAAATCATGGAGCTTCCAATGATTGTGGAGGACAACAAAAGCTACGAGGAAAAAATCCTGAAGGCCAGAAAAAACTACTATGATGTTATGACCAGCGACGAGGTGGACAAGTATTTTACGGGCATGGCCCTGGACTACGACCTCTATGCCTACGACCTGGTGATTGATATGCCGGATGAATCCACCACCACAGCCCCTTACCAGTACTCGGAAAAGGCTGAGAAACTGGCCCAGGCTGCCTTAGAGGCAGAGGAGGAGTCCACAGAGGAGGAACCCCTGTCCAACAGTGAGGAAAGCCTTGAGGAAATAGGGGAGGCAGAAGAGGATGAAGAAGAGGAAGAGATGGTGGTAGACAATGGAATCTATATGGTAACTGTGACCCAGAGACTGGGAGGTTCCAAGAAAAAATGCCAGAAGCTCATTAACGATTTATCCAACAGCAAGGAAAAGGTTCGTGTGGTGAGTTACACCTACTCAACCACCGATGAGTTGGTGGGAAACGAATCCGACTACAAGGTTAAGTCCCAAAACGTTTTGGAGTTGACCGTGGAGATCTACATGTGTGCAGCAACACAGGAGGAGGAAATCGAGGATGGAAGCAAGGAGTAACAAAAACATCCGAATCGGTGATGTCATGCTAGAACTCGGCTACATCACCCAGGAGGATTTGAAAAAGGCCCTAGCCTACCAAAAGGAGCACCAGGGAGTCCGAGTGGGAGGTGCCCTCATTGCCCTGGGTTGCATTACAGAGTATCAGATGCTAGAGGCCCTAGGTCACCGCATGGGCTACGAAGTAGCGGTGATCAATGACTTAAATATTGACATTGAGGCCGTGGAAAAACTTCCCAAGGCCCTGGCCCAAAAATATTGCATGATGTGTTACCGCATGGAGGAAAATGTCCTCAGTGTATTGGTAAATGACCCCCTTAATTTCTATGGAATCGAGGATGTGCGCCAGATTACAGGAATGCAGCTTCGCATTGTCCTCTGTGAGCAGGGGCCACTGGAAAATGCCATTCACTACTACTATTCCGAGGTATCGGCCAGAAAGGCGGCCAAGAAGGCGGCGGCAACTACCTCCCAGGTGGTGGAGACCATTGAAATTACAGTGGAGGACGGAGACGACGAGACACCGATCATCAACCTTTTTAACAATATTTTGATTCGTGCCTACAATTCCGGAGCCTCCGATGTTCACATTGAGCCCTTTGAGGATCACACCAGCGTCCGCATGAGGCTTGACGGTGTCATCAGCGACTTTATGACCCTGCAAAAAAACATTCACGCCTCCCTGATCGCCCGCATTAAAATCCTGGGTGATTTGGATATTGCAGAGAGGCGAATTCCCCAGGACGGACATTTTCGCATTAACATTGAGGGAGTGGACCTGAACGTCCGCGTGTCCGTTATACCAACGGTATTTGGAGAGAAGGCGGTTCTCAGACTTTTGGCCAGCGCCCGAAGCATTGACAACAGTTCCACCTTCGGTATGAATCCAGAAAACTATGAAAAAGTGAAAAAAATGCTCCAGAGTCCAAATGGAATCATTTATCTTACGGGACCAACCGGTTCTGGTAAGTCCACCACCCTTTATATGATTCTAGAGGAACTTTCTAAGAGAGCAGTAAATATATCCACCATTGAGGACCCGGTGGAAAAAAATGTACCTAAGCTCAATCAGATGCAGGTAAATAACACGGCGGGACTGACCTTTGAGGTGGGACTGAGAGCCCTCCTGCGACAGGACCCGGATGTGATCATGGTAGGTGAGACCCGTGACAACGAGACCGCTTCCATCTCCGTCCGCGCGGCTATTACCGGTCACCTGGTTCTCTCCACCCTCCATACCAACGACGCGGCTTCTTCTGTTGTCCGTCTGGTGGACATGGGAGTTGAGCCTTATATGATTGCCACCTCCCTGGTGGGAATTATTGCCCAGCGTCTGGTGAGAAAGGTCTGTCCACAGTGCGGTGTGATGGAGCCAATGACGGAGGCAGAGGCAGAGGCTGTTGGGGTTCCTCTGGCTCAGGTGAGACATGCCGTGGGCTGTCGCGCCTGCAACGGCACCGGCTACAGGGGCCGTATTTCCATTCACGAAATTTTAACCATCGACAAGCCAATCCGCAGGATGATTACATCCGGGGCTGAGGTGGAGGAAATAAAAAATTACGCCATAGAGCACCAGGGTATGAGTACCCTGAAGCAGAGCGCCTTAGAATTAGTCAAGGAAGGTGTGACTACGGTAGAGGAGTTAATGCGCGTGTCCTATGATGAATAAAAGGAGGAGTGCTTTTGTTAAATGAATTGATTTTACAGGCCAGAAATCAGGGCTGTTCCGATATTCACCTATCGGAGGGATTGCCGCTTATGTTCCGCATCAACGGAAAACTTCAGGTAATCCAACACAACTATACAGATGACATGATTCGGTCCATGATTTTGGACAGTATGACCCCGGACCAGCAGAGCCTTTTGGCACAGGGCCAGGATGCGGATTTTGCCATCCGAAGCACCGACGGAAACCGACAGCGTGTCAATGTTTTCCGACAAAACGGCAAGGTGGCAGCCACCATCCGTCTTCTGAACTCGTCCATTCCGGGCCTGGAGATGTTGGGCCTGCCAAGGGTTTTAAACAGCCTGGCGGAAAAACCCAGGGGATTGATTTTGGTTACAGGACCTACAGGATCTGGTAAGTCCACCACCCTGGCCTCCATGATTGATCACATCAATGAGACCAGGCCAGACCACATTATCACCATTGAGGACCCAATCGAGTATGTCTACGACCAGAAGCTGGCCCTCATCCACCAGAGAGAGGTGGGAAGGGATGTAAGCGGTTTTGCTCCGGCCCTAAGGAGTGCCCTCCGCGAGGACCCGGACATTATTCTGGTGGGAGAGATGCGTGACTACGAGACTATTTCAGCGGCTCTGACGGCAGCGGAGACGGGACATTTGGTTATGTCCACCCTCCACACCACGGGAGCGGCCCAGACCATCGACCGTGTCATTGACGCCTGCCCGGGCAATATCCAAAATCAGATTCGAACCCAGCTTGCCGGCGTCCTGAATGGGGTGGTAACCCAGTGCCTGATTCCAAATGCCAGAGGCAACGGCCGAGTGGCGGCCACAGAGATTTTGGTGGGAACGGATGCTGTGGGCAACCTGATTCGTGAGAATAAGTGTCACCAGCTCAACTCCACCATGCAGCAGGGCTCCCGAGATGGCATGCACACCCTAAACGCAGATTTAAGTCGCCTGGTTCAGTCGGGAATGATTCAAGCAAACATGGCCAAAAAGTATACCAATGACCCAGCGGATTTAGAACAGTATATGTAGGAGAAAAGTTTAGAAAAATTTATCAAAAGTTTTTTTTCTAAGGGTTATGTTTCATTGAAAAAAGCCGATATAAATGGTACAATGATATTAAATTGTAGGGCGAAAAATTTAGTGTAATAAGGAGGATAAGCTCATGATTAAGTTATTGAACAAAATTCAAAAAAAGAAACAAGACAACAAAGGTTTTACATTGGTTGAGTTGATTGTAGTTATTGTAATCCTTGCTATTTTGGCAGCGATTTTGGTACCTGCACTTTTGGGATATATCGACCGTGCAAAACAACAGCAGGTAGTATTGGATGCAAAATCTTGTTTGACAGCAGCTCAGGCTGAGATGTCTAGTCTCTATGGAGAGGATAAGCCAGCTTCTAAGATTACAGACCGTGCAACTACTATTTTGAAGACAGCAGGAGCAGATGGAACAGACTTTACAGCAGACGAACTCGTAATTGGTGTAGCAACAGCGTCTTCAGCTACTACGGGAGCAGACACAGACAAGTCTTGCTACAAGATTACTTATGTGAAGTATACAGAGGGAGATGTAACACTTTACTTTGATGGTGGTTCTTGGGTGACAGATGCACCTACAGCACCAACCAAGACTTATACCATCAAGGCAGCATCTTAATCCCTATAACAATTTATGAATTCTTAGGGCCCGGCCACAAGGCAGGGTCCTTTTTTCCAGGGGTGGGTTAGTTAGTGCTAACAGAAGTGAGAGGAGTATAACCATGACAGAAGAAGAATGGGAGGCAATTAAAAATCGCAACAAGTCCTATGACGGCCGCATTTTTTGCGCCTGCAAAACTACCAAAATTGTCTGCCGCCCATCCTGTACCAGTAAGATTGGCAAGCGAGAGAGTCTGGAAATCTTTTACAACCTAGAGGATGCCCTAGAGGCGGGCTATCGTCCCTGCTACCGTTGTCGACCGGACCTGGAGGACTGGGAGGGGGCCGGAGTAGACCTTGCCATGCAGGTCAAGGACTTTATTGAGAAAAGATATCAGGAGAAGTTTTCCATGAAAAAAATGGCAGATTATCTCCACAATAATGAGGACTATATGGGGAGAGTTTTTAAGTCTGTCACAGGCTGGACCCCCCTTCAATATCACAACTTTATACGCTGCCAAAAGTCCCTAGAATACCTAAAAGATAGGGAAGTCAGCGTATCCATGGCCGGGTATAATGTGGGCTTTGTGTCCCCTTCCCATTACACCAAGGTCTTTAAATCTATCTATGGGATTTCCCCATCCACCTTCCGCAAAAGGTTTTATCAAGAGGAAATATGAAGTCGGAATTAGAACACCGAAGAAAATAAACATGTGCTAATATAATCGACAGTTAGTCATGGCTTACTAGAATTAGATTAACAGAACGGAAGGATTAACATGTCGAAACAAAAATTAAGTAAAATTCTGGGACTGGTAATTCTGTGCCTGGCAGTTTTTGTGAGCCTGGGAGTGACCCATATTTTTCACGCCTGTATTCATGAGGATGGCCACTTCGGCAAATGCA
>JAILSA010000236.1 GCA_024697885.1 Eubacterium sp.
TATTCTCTCACTAGTCTACCTCCTCTCTGGCCACCTGCTCATAGGTGTAGGCCGCCTGAATCAGTTTTTTCTCTTCCAGAGCATTTGCCATGAGCTGAAGCCCCACGGGCATTCCCTCCCGGTCCCTTCCACAGGGCAGGCTAATGGCCGGAATCCCCGCCAAATTAGCCGAAATCGTGTAGACATCTCCCATATAGGATTCCAGCGGATCCTCTGATTTTTCCCCCAGCCTTGGGGCCGTAGTGGGGGCTGTGGGACCCAAAATCAAATCATAGGTCTCAAAGGCTTTGTCCAAAGCATTTTTTATGAGGCGACGCACCTTCTGGGCCTTGAGGTAGTAGGCCTGATAGTAACCGCTGCTAAGGACAAAGGATCCCATCATAATTCTTCTTTTTACTTCAGTTCCAAAGGCCTCCGCCCTGGTTTTTTTGTACATCTGATGAAGGTCCTCATAGGATTTTGCCCGGTAGCCGTACTTGACTCCATCAAAGCGCTCTAGGTTAGAACTGGCCTCCGCCATGGCAATGATGTAATAGGTTGGTACCCCGTAGTCCACCAATCCCAGGTCAAAGTCCTCCACCAAAGCACCCGCCTCAGCCAGTCGGTTGGCCGCCTTTAGGACCGCTTTTTTTACCTGGGGATCAAGGCCCTGGGAAAAATAATCCCTGGGAATTCCTATTTTCATCCCCCTTACATCTCTTACAAGGGTTCCCTGCAAATCCAGGTCTCCGGCCTCAAGGCTGGTGCTGTCCATAGGGTCCCTTCCAGCGATGATTTCTAAAAGGGCGGCACAATCCGCCACATCCTTTCCTATAGGGCCTATTTGGTCCAGAGAAGACCCATAGGCCACCAGACCCTGACGAGACACCCGCCCATAGGTTGGCTTTAATCCCACCAGTCCACAGAAAGCGGCAGGTTGGCGAATAGAACCTCCCGTGTCGGACCCCAGGCTAATCCAGGCCTCTCCGGCGGCCAGGGCTGCTGCACTGCCTCCCGAAGAACCTCCTGCCACACGACTTTGGTCCAAGGGATTTCTCACAGGTCCAAAGGCGGAGCTGTCACTTCGATTCCCCATGGCAAATTCATCCATGTTGGTTTTTCCCACCACCAGCATGCCCGCCTCTTCCATGCGATCCACCACATGGGCTGCATAGGGCGAAACAAATCCCTGAAGGATTTTGGACCCACAAGTAGTAGGAAGTTTTCTGGTACATATATTATCTTTCACAGCCACTGGCACACCTGCCAAGGGGCCCTGTAATTTTCCACTATTAATATTGGCCTGAATTTCCTCCGCCCGAGCCAAAAGTTCCTGAGGCTCTGCCAGACTTATATAGGCATTTATTTCTCTCTCTTGTCTTTGAATTCTCTCCAAAAGACCTTCCACCAGGTCTCTCACCTTGCACCGGCCTGCCTGAATCTGCCGACCCAATTCCAAGGCTGTCATATTATAAAAATCCATCTAAATCTCCTCTCTCTACTGAAAAGTTTTAGGCACCACAAAGGCGTCCTCCGTTCTCAGAGGAGCATTTTTTAATATTTCTTCCCTGTCTCCTGATCTCACCAAATCCTGGCGAAAAACATTTTGTATTGGCTGGATGTGGGTCAAGGGCTCCACTTCCTCCGTATCTAATTCTTCTAATTTTTGAAAATATTTTATGATCCTGTCCATATCTCTGGCCGCCTCTTGTCTTTCATCTGGGCTTAATTCCAGTTTGGCAAGAATCCCTACCCGGTCTAAAATTTCATCATTAATTTCTACCATAAATTTCCCTTTCTTCAATTAAAAAGCGACTCCATCCGAAGACGGAGCCGCCCATTTAATCTGATAAATTGATTAGACTAAAATTATTTTACAACAACCTTAATCTTCTTAGTAGCCTTCTTATAAGTAGAAGTCTTAGCAGTAGTAAGTTTCAAAGTAATCTTACCTTTCTTCTTACCTTTGATTGTCAACTTCTTACCTTTAAGAGTTACTTTAGCGATCTTCTTCTGCTTCTTGGAAAGCTTTTTAAGCTTAACTTTTGCATCAGAAGTGGTGGAGATTTTAAGTTTAACTTTCTTAGTCTTCTTAACAGTTACTTTCTTAACAGCTTTTTTGCCCTTCTTAACTGTGATCTTAGCAGCCTTCAATGTGCTGTTAGAAGAAGAATCAGTTGTAGTAGCGCTAGCTGCAGGAGTAGGAGTAGCTGTTGCTGTTGCTGTGCTTCCAGAGTTGCTTGAATCTGCAGCTGGTGTAGGAGTTGCTGTTGCACGTGGTTTAGGAGTAACCTGAACTGGTTTCGCAGTGTTATCTGTTGTCAAGTGATCTGTTGTATCTACAAGAACATAAGTTCCAAGCTGAGCCATGAAATGAACTCCGAGATATTCGCTATTCATATCAACATCTTTTGCTACATATGTCCAGAACCACTCATTATTTGTAAGATCTTTAATCAAGCAAAGGTAGTCATCATCCTCGCGTGTAAAGGTTACCTGGTAAACATTCTCAGCAGCATATCCAACCTCTGATTTCTCTACACTGTACATATCAGGTGTTGTTTTTGCTGTTGTGCTCTTTGGATAACCAGCTACCCAACCCTCATAGCTACCATTGTAAGAAACAGTAATATAAGAGCCCTTTTCGTCAACGGTTGCATCGGCCGCATCCACAAGATCTCCATCATACACTGCCTTATTTCCGTTCTCATCAACTGCATATGCCTCAACACAGAAACCAAATGCGTCTGAATATGGTTCGGATTTCTCAATAATAAAGCTTACAGAGCCATTTCCTTTAAGGATACGATCCTTACTTGTCTGATGGCCACCCCACCAAGCTGTACCAGTTAATGTCTCTGTCAAGTGAACTTTTACACTTGCTGTTCCCTTTACCTCTGGATTAGAAGTAGAAGCAGCTGTTACAGTAATAACATCTCCCTCTTTTGCATTAGCAGGTACTGTAAGAACACCAGCATCTGTAATTGTTCCAGCGTCTGTTGTCCATGTTACAGTCTTATCTGTAGGCACCTCAGTTCCTGCAGTTACACTTGCTGTAAATGCAACTTCCTCGCCAGCTGTTGCTGTTACAGCTGCAGGACTAACAGTTACTGCTGTTGCGTCAACAAATTTAGTATCTACTACCTTAACATTAACTGTAATAGTATCGGAAATATCTGTTCCCTTAACTGTTGCAGTAACTTCAGCGGTATCACCCTCTTTTGCTGTTGTAGCAGCTGCTACTTTTCCATCATCTGTTACAGTAACAGCAGAACCACTTACAGACCAAACAATGTCTGTATTTGAAGAAGTCTCTGGATCAATTGCTGCTGTCAAAGCAACAGCATCATCTGCTGCATATGTTTTTTTGTCAGAATCATAAAGAAGGTTAACAGTCAATTCGCCGTCTTTATCAAGAGCATCTGATTTAATTTTAACATCTTTAGGAGCTGTTGTTACATTAACCGCAACTGTCGCTGTTGCATCACCGCATGTAACAGTAATAGTTGTAGAACCATTTGCAACGGCTGTTACTACACCATTTTCATCAACAGTAGCAATTTTTGAATCTGCAGATTCGTATTGAATAGTATTTTCTGTAGTACCAACGATTGTAGCGTTGAGAGAACCTGTCTTAGCTTCATTATCATTCAGAACCAAGTTCAACTCGCTAATAACGTTAATTCCGCTGGAAAGCACCTGAACTTGTTCCTGAGTCAATCCAGTATCGTAGAACTTGAAGTTATCGTACTGATACTGAGAATCATTATCATTCCAGTCCCATGCCTGATTTCCGCCAAGACAAACTGCTACACATTTACCGATACCATCTGCGGTAAACACAGGGGCAATATCATTATTATAGTGATCCCATTCGTTAACTGCATTACCATCTACATAGAAGCCTGCACCTTCACTTGTAACAGTTACAGTCACATTATGCCATTCACTTGCTGTACCAAGATAAGCAACGGACTCTGTATTAGCCCCTGCAACATTTTCAGCAGCTGTGAAATCTGACCAATTACCAGCGTTAACCTGAAGCAAGCCTCTACCTTGGGCAATAAACATTGGAAAAGAATTTGCTCCGCCTTCACCTACTTCGCTTGCATAGGCAGAAAAAATAGGTGCATACATTGCCGCTTTTCCATTAGCATTTACATCAAAGCTAAATGAAAATCCTTTGTTTGCAGCAATATTCTCAATATTTTCCGCAAACAGAGATGGCAATTTGTAATAATTTGTTCTCTTTCCAGCTTCTCCAGCGCCGTTATCGAAAACCTTTCCATGACTAGTATCCGCTGCAGCAACAATTGCTCCTGTACCTGCAATTGCTGAACCATCATCAGATTCAAAATCATTAGTATAAACAGGATCTGGAATTGCCACACCCTCAGCGTTTGACACTGTTTTTGTTGCAATTGGTGTAGACACTACCAAGCTAGCAGCCAAAACAGTCGCCATAACTTTTTTGAAACTTTTTCTCATCGTATAAGTTTCCTCCTTTTTATTTTTTTACCCACTTTATAAGTGAGTTCTTCCGGTATGAACCTGCTGACGAACTCCACCCACGCCAACAGATTACCTATCTAATATAGTACAATATTCACAAATGAAAGTCAATGTTTTTTCACTTCTATTGTAGATTTTATCAATAGATTTTTAGACTTATGTCATAAGTAGGTCACACGCTTTATTTTTTGTAAAAAAAATTGATTATATTTATTCTGTATTGTTATATTTTACCATATGAAAAAGGACTCAATCAACCGCATATGGTTAATTGAGCCCTTGTACTCATCTTATTTACTTTTGATATTTCTTTAATCCAATACTCTACGTGCACAATATGGGGTTCTGTAGTACATATTGCTGGTGGTAATACCTACACTAGGGTTACTAGCGTGAACTACACGGCCATTGCCAATGCAAAGGGCAACATGGTTGACACGACCATTTCGTGCGTAGAAAATCAGGTCTCCAGCTCTGGCATCAGAAGGATCAATCTTCTTTCCTGTGCCAGACTGCTCTCTTGAAGTTCTTGGCAAGCTGATGCCGAACTTCTTGAAGACAGACATGGTGAATCCGGAACAGTCTGTTCCACTTGTCAAGCTTGTTCCACCATATACATATGGGTTACCAACAAACTTCAATGCATAGGATGCGATTGCGGAGCCATCTCCGCTTCCCACTGCAGAGCCGCCGCCATCGGATGATGAGCTGCTAGAGCTTCCTGTGGAACCGCCGCCTCCGTTAGAAGAGGACTTGTTGGAGTTTCCGCTCTTTCCGCCGCCTCCTGAAGAGGAAGATTTGTTAGAACTTCCACTCTTTCCAGAGCCTCCGTTGGAAGAAGACTTGTTGGAGCTGCCAGACTTGCTGGAGCTACTTGAGCTAGAAGACTTGCTAGAGCTTGAGTTGCTTGAGCTACTTGAGCTGGAGCTACTGGAGCTGGATTGGCGAGCTGCCGCTTCTGCCGCCTGTTTCTTAGCCTCTCTCTCTGCTGCCTCAGCCGCTTCCTTACGTCTCTGAGCCTCGCGCTCTTCTTCAATGGAAACTGCCTTTTTAAATTTAACAGAAATACTTACATATTCCTTGGATACATAACCTGTGGTATCGCCGTCTACACGAATCTTGGCCCACTCAGTCTCCTCCTTGAGAACCTCATAGCTCTCACCCTCTGGCAAGAGGTCAAGAACGATACACTCCGTGTTAGGTTCCTCGCGAACCTTCAAGGTATCGGTAGTTACTGTGGCGTACTTGGTACCAAACTGATCAATCAGCTTCTCAGCACTGTAGCCGATTGCCAAATAATCGCTCATGATATAACCGCTGACAGAACCGGACTTAATATATACCCAATCCCCCTCAGTTCTCATGATGGTAGCTGCACTTCCTCGGTAAAGCTTACCGACAATCTCAGCATCTGTGTTTGGCTCTTTCCTTATGTTAACGTAGTCAGCCGCAATGGAAATTCCCACGTTGGCATACTCAGATTCTGGCTTTGGTGTAGCCTGAGCAGTGGCCTGCTCCTCCACCAGGGCCTGACCTGAAACTGCTGTTCCACTTACTACTGTAGTAGTCGTTGTTGAACTTGTATCAGCGAAAGCCACAATGGCCTCCGGATTGGTCTCCTTCTCTCCTACCTGTACGGAGCAAAACTGGTCCAAAGTATAGGACATACCCGCCAGCTCTGTCTCAGAGCCCATAGTAGTTGTAGAAGAAGTTATTTCATTTCCAAATATTCCCAGGGACAAAACTAATCCCGCACCCAGCAACGTCTTTATTAAGCAACTGCGTCGCATATAAATCCTCCATTCAAAATCTGAATTATTACAGAATTGTTAAATATATGTTACAGTATAACAACTTATATCCTTAATGTCAACATTTCCCTTGGTTTTTTTATTTCCCCATGTTATAATTTAAATAAGAATGAGACGGGAGGTGTTGTAATGGAATTAAGTGATGGAATGAGCATTGAAACCTATGCTTCTATTAACGCCGTTAATCAAATCATGCAATCTGTGGGCACTGCCGTTTTAGACAAGTCCCTAGAGACTATGGAACAGCAGGGCGCAGCGATTACCAAAATGATGGAACAATCAGTCCACCCAAATCTCGGTGGCAGTTTTGACATGAGTATCTAATAAACCAGAATATTTAAGGGCATATCCTTTTCGATATGCCCTTTTTTTCATGGAAAAATTCCCTTATTTTGCTACGATTGCCTCGATTTCAATCAAAACATCCTTTGGCAGTCTTGCCACTTCTACGCAGGAGCGGGCAGGGCACTCACCCTGGAAATACCTGGCATAGATCTCGTTGATGGTGGCAAAATCATCCATGTTCTTAATGAAGACTGTTGTCTTGATGGTATTTTCCACCTTGGCACCTGCTGCCTCAATCAAAGCCACCAGGTTGCCAATGGCCTGGTCTGCCTGGGCCTCAATGCCTCCCTCTACCAGCTGACCTGTGGCTGGGACAATAGGAATCACTCCAGAGGTAAAAATCATGTTTTCTGTCTCAATAGCCTGTGAGTATGGGCCGATGGCTGCTGGAGCCTGATCTGTTGCAATTACTTTTTTCATTCTATATAACACACCTTTCCTTAAATTTCTTACTTCAGTATACTCCAGTCCCGGGAAAATTTCACTATTTTTTTGAGGACAAAAATGTTATACTTACCTTATGTTATTGGAAGGAGATGTTTTTATGTATACACGCACTGACCGTGTTTCCTATAGTCGCATTGACAAGGACGGGCTCTTAGGCGTCTCTAATGTTATTGACTGCCTGCAGGACTGCGCCCTTTTTCACAGCGAGGATGTGGGTCATGGGGCCCTGGCCCTCCGGGAAAAAAACAGGGCTTGGCTTGTGAGTTCCTGGCATGTGGTCTTTCAGAGAAGGCCTGCCATGGGGGAGGATTTTTCCACCCACACCTGGGCCTACAAAATGAAGGGAATCTTCGGATCACGAAACTTTGTGATGGAGACCCCGGACAAGGAAGTCCTGGCCTATGCTGACTCCCGCTGGTTCTACTTTGACCAGTCCACGGGCCAGCCGGCCATGATTGAGCCAGAGGAAGCGGCGGCCTATCCATTGGAGTCCGCCTA
>JAILSA010000239.1 GCA_024697885.1 Eubacterium sp.
CCAAGAGCTCTGGGACAGGTATTTTTTATGGTCGAATACGGAAGGAAAATTCCAAATCCTTATCTCCGGGAATTCGGTAGGCCTCTTCTGGCTCCGCTCCCCAGCTATCAATGCCCCCCACCCCGCGGACAGCGCCGCAGATGCAGACTACCGTCCGCCTTGGAACGGGCAAATCCTCCTGATGGAAGGCACTCTCAAGTTCCTCCGCCGTGTAAGGCAGACAGGAGAAGGCAAAATCCCCATCCACCGCCTCAAAGAGGAGGCTGGTCTCCCGGTCAGGCAAGTTACGGTTGTCCAGGCTGGTCTTTCTTCTGACCTCAAGCCACTTAGTCTCCACATGCATGCCGCACTCCTGGGGCAGCATGTAAGGGGTCACCGGCAGGCCCTCCACCTCATAGATGCCGGGAACTCCTCCGTCCCTGCGGTCTGGATAGGTCTCCCCGGACAATCCCTCGTAGGTAAAGCCCTCCGCCAAAGTTGGCATAATCATTCTCAGGCCAAAGACAGGCAATTCCGGCAGGCCCTTTTTCCCCTTGTAGGAGGTGGTAACTGTCATGGCCCCATCCACCTGAATCTCATAGGTCACATAGCACTCCGTGGCCGGTACCGTCAGGGTCTCGTAGGCAAATTCCAAGCGAATGCTTTCGGCAAAGGTCTGACTTCCCAACTTGTTGTTGTCCGGCGGCAAAAAATCCTTTTTCTCCCGGCCCTCCACCCAGAGGCGAAGGCCAGTCTTCTTGATAAAAACATCTGCCCCCAGCCACATGGCTGATTTTTCCTGGAAGCGGTTGCCCCGGTCGTTGTCCGTCAGGGCCCGCCAAAAACAAGGCATTGGGGCCCTGTAAATCCACTCCTTGCCCTTGGCATAGAGGGAGGATAGGCCTCCCATGGCATAGGTAAACATGTAGGAAAAGCCCTGGCCCTTGACCCCCAGGGTCCAGTCCCCGTATATGATTTTCAATTTATTTTCCATATTTTCCATAATAATATCTTACCTCCTGCATGGCTGGTTTCTCCTGGCGGTTTCCAAAGACCAGGCCGTCCCCGGAAAATTCATAGTCCGCCGGTCTGTCGTCAAAATCTCCCCCGTAGGCCAGGACCTGCTGTCCCGTCACCGGGTCCTCCCGATAAATCGACTGATCAATAAAATCCCAGATAAAGCCGCCCTGATAAGACGGATACTTGTCCAGAAGCTTCATATAGGTATTTAGGCCGCCCATGGAATTTCCCATGTCGTGCATGTACTCACACAGGATAAAAGGCTTGCTTCCATCCTCCTTCAGATACTTCTCAATGCCAGCAGGGTACTCATACATCCGGCTCTCCAAATCAGAAATCCTGTCCTTGTATTCCGGCGCCCAGAAAACGCCCTCATAGTGGACTAGGCGGTCCGGGTCCCTGTCCTTATAATAGCGGTTCATTTTTACCAAAGTCTCCCCTACATAGGACTCGTTGCCCAGGGACCAAATCAAAATAGCCGTGTGATTTTTCAAGACCTCAAAGTGGGTTTTGGCCCGGTCCAAAGTCATAGCCTCCCACTCTGGCAGGCTGCCCGGCACATTCCAGGAAGGGTCAAGGCACGCGAACTTGCCCCAGCTTCCGTGGGTCTCCAGGTTGGTCTCCCCGATCATATAGATGCCTTCCCTGTCGCACATGTCATACCAGGCCAGCTGGTCCGGATAATGACAGGTTCTGACTGCGTTAATGTGGTTGCGCTTAAAGCAGGCCATATCCCACTGCCTCTCCTTTTCCCCGATGCATCGGCCGGACTCAGCGCTCCACTCGTGGCGGTTGACTCCACAAAAAATCAACCTCTCCCCGTTGAGCTTCATCACCCCCTCCTGAATTTCTATCCGGCGAAAGCCAAAATCATATGGCACCAATTCCACCAGCTGGCCCATAGAATCTGTCAGGGCAAAAACCGCCTGATATAGGTAGGGGTCCTGATGGCTCCAAGGTCTGACACGCTCTGGCATAGGCAGGGAAAAAGTCATTTTGTCCCGAATCAAACCGTCCGTCTGCAGAAGCATATTTCCCTGGCCGTCCAGAATCGTCACCCCAATAAGGCCCTTATTTTCCCCAGTGAAGGTCAGGTCCAAATCCACCTTGCCCTGGCTGGTCTCCGGGTCGAACTGGGCCCTCAGCCAAAAGTCTTCCAGGTGGCTTTGGGGCCTGGCCAGCAGATAAACCGAGCGGAAAATCCCAAAGAAGCGAAAGAAATCCTGGTCTTCCAGATAGGCCGCCACTGTCTTTTTGTAGACGCGGACTGCCAAAACATTGCCCTGGTCCCGAATGGCCTCTGTCAGGTCAAACTCCGTCGGGGTAAAACTGTCCTCACCGTAGCCAATAAAGACGCCATTGAGCCAGACATAGACCGCCTGCTCCACGCCCTCAAAAAATATGGAAACCCTTTTTCCACGCATCTCCGGCTCCAGATCAAAGGTCAGTCGGTAGGAACCAGAAGGGCAGTAGTCCGATTGGCTAAAGGGATGCTCGTCCCCGGCGCATTCCGCCCCCTCCGGCCGAATGTACTCATGGCCCTCCCAAGGGTACTGGATGTTCACATATTGAATCCTCTCATAGCCGGCAAACTCAATGTGGCCCGGCACCTGTATATCATCAAAACCCCTGTCGTCAAAGTCCTCCCGGTAAAAATCCACCGGTCGGTCTGAGGCCTTCTTGGCATAGGCAAATTTCCAGGTTCCGTCTAGGTCCTGGCGAAAGGAGGACTTGCCCGCTCTAAACTCCTCCTCCGTCTTGTAGAAGTGGTGGTCGCTGTGGGCCGCCATCTGGTTAACCCGAAAGACCCTTGGATCGTCAATCCACCCAAGCTCTGCTTTTCTCTCCTGCATTTTTTCCTCCTTACACAAAAAAAGCAGATATAAATCGCAATTTATACCTGCTCTGTTGGTTTTTTACTCTTATTCACTCTCTAAAGAAGCAGCATAATCGTTAATGACATAATCCATAATAGACGCGGCTCCCACGATCTCGCAACCGTAGTGGAATCCGTCCTCCAAATCCATCTTGCGGATAATATGAACAACACACTTTAGGGTTTCCCCCTTGCTGAGAGTCAGCGCTGCATTGAAGTAGTATCCCTCCGGCAGGGAGGCATTGCTCTTGAACCCAATGCCCGCCTTGGACACGTCAGTTATAAGAATGGGCTCACTAAGTCCCTCCACCTTGTCATTATCCTGTTTATAAAGGGATGTCACCTCCAAAGAAAGGCTGGCAGGCCATCTCTTTTCTCTTCTCATCTCTATCATTTTATTCCCTCACTTTCCAAGTAACGGCACCTTATAGTCTTGTTTTCATTATATCGAAAGGACCTTGTATGGTCAAGCAATCTGGGCCTATTTCTCTAGAATTTCCCTCAGGAGTCCCTGAAGAATCCCCGGGTCTGCCTGGCCCTTTGTGGCCCTCATAAGCTGACCCATAAGATAGCCCATGGCCTTCTTCTTCCCCGCCCTGTAATCACTGACAGACTGGGGATTTTCATCCACAACTTTTTGAACCAGAGAAGCGAGCTGGTCCTGATCCTGAACCATGCCAAGTCCCTCTTTCTCCACATAGGCCAGAGGGTCAATGTTTTGGTCAAAAATTTTCTCAAAAATCTCCTTGGCCACGGCCATGCTGATCTTGCCTTCCTCCGTCAGACCGATTAGGTCCGCCAGCCGGTCAGGGGCAAAATTCACCTGATCCCAGTCAAGCTCCCTCTCCTTAAGCAACCTCATAGCCTCTCCCATAAGCCAGTTGCTCACCTTCTTAGGCTTATGACAGAGGTCCGTGGTGGCCTCAAAAAGGTCCGCCAAGGCCTTGTCTCCCGTCAGTATGGCGATGTCGTAATCCGGCAGGCCAAATTCCTTCTGGTAGCGGGCCGCCTTGGCATCTGCAAACTCGGGCTGGGCCTTTTTCACCGCCTCAACCCAGGCCTCATCAATTACAAGGGGTGGCAGATCAGGATCCGGAAAATACCTATAATCCTTGGCATCTTCCTTGGACCTCATGGAGTAGGACTGGCCCTTAAGGTCATCCCACCGCCTGGTCTCCTGAAGGACCTCCTGTCCCGCCTCCAGGATTTTCATCTGGCGGTCCGCCTCTGCCTGAATGGCCCTGGCAATAGCCTTAAAGGAGTTGAGATTTTTCATCTCTGTTCTGGTTTCATATTCCTCCTCACCCTTTTGGCGAAGGGACAAATTCACATCTGCCCGCATGGACCCCTGGTTGAGCTTGCAGTCCGAGGCCCCCAGATACTGAATGGTCTGGCGCAGGGCCTCCAGGTAAGCAATTACCTCTTCTGCGTTTCTCATATCCGGCTCTGACACAATTTCAATCAGGGGCACTCCTGCCCGGTTGTAGTCAATCAAGGTCTCCCCCGTCTCCTCCTGGTGAATCAGTTTGCCCGCATCCTCCTCCATGTGGATTTCATGAATGCGGATGGTCTTGTCCCCCACCTTCACGCCTCCTCCTAGGCAAATCGGCTGATAGAGCTGGGATATCTGATAGTTTTGAGGATTATCCGGGTAAAAATAATTCTTCCGGTCAAAATGACAGATTGGGTTGATCCTACAGCCCAGGGCCAGCCCCACTGCCATGGCATATTCCACTACCTGGCGGTTTAGGACAGGCAGAGTTCCCGGCATCCCGGCGCAGACCGGGCAGGTGTGGGTATTTGGTTGGGCCCCAAATTCTGTGGAACAGGAGCAAAAAATCTTGCTCTTACTGGCCAGTTCCACATGAACCTCTAAGCCAATCACTGTCTCATATTCTCTCACCAGTCTACCTCCTCTCTGGCCACCTGCTCA
>JAILSA010000247.1 GCA_024697885.1 Eubacterium sp.
GGTGGGTGGAGACAATGGTTCCCGTGCCGTCAATGTGGCCGGACACGATATGGCCTCCAAACCTGCCGTCTGCTGCCATGGCCCTCTCCAGGTTCACACTGCTGCCCTTAGAGAGACTGGCCAGGGAACTTCGACTTACAGTCTCAGCCATGACATCTGCGGAAAAATTGTCCTTGCCAAGATCTGTCACCGTCAGGCAGACTCCGTTGACGGCAATGCTGTCACCGATCTTAGTTCCCTCTAGAACCTTGTGGCAGTTGATCTGCAGGCGGGCGTACTGGCTTCCCTTTTGGATGCCGGCTATTTTCCCCATCTCCTCAACAATTCCTGTAAACATTAATCTTCCTTCTTTTCCTTTCGCACCTTGCCGGTGATACAAATATCTCGGCCCAATTTCAAAATCTCTGTGTCGTCGATTTCAATGGCCTCCTTCATAAGGGAAAATCCGATTCCCTCTACCGGAGACTTGGCCTCCTTGCCCCCAATAAGTTTTGGAGCGATGTAGCAGTAAATGCGGTCCACCAGGCCAGATTTTAGGACTGTGCCGTGGAAAGTTCCGCCTCCCTCTACCAAGACACTGTCAATGCCCTTCTTGGCAAGAGCCTCCACCAAACGACGGAAATTCACATGACCCTCTTCATTAATATAGAGGAGTTCCACACCCGCCGCCTTGAGCTCTGCTTCCTTGGCGTGGTCGTGATGGGAGTGAGCCACAATGGTAGGAATGTGTCTAGCCGTCTTTACAATCTGGGATTCCATAGGAATTCTCAGGTTGGAATCGCAGATGACGCGAACTGGGTCCACACCCTTATCAATGCGGCAGTTGAGCATAGGGTCGTCCACAAGAACGGTTCCAATGCCCACCATAATGGCGCTGTATTTTTTTCGAAGATGCTGTACATGACCTCTGGCCTCTTCTCCTGTCACCCACTTAGAATCTCCTGTGAAGGTGGCAATTTTCCCATCCAGAGTCATGGCATATTTCATGGCAATGTAAGGGATGCCGTGAATCATGTAGTGAAGGAAGTTCTCGTTGATTTCCAAGCACTCCTTCTCCAAAATTCCCGTCTCCACCTCAATGCCGTGGTCTCTCAGAATCTGTGCTCCCTTGCCGGACACCATAGGGTTTGGATCCATGGCGCCGATAAAAACTCTGCCAATGCCTCGCTCAATAATAATATCTGTACAAGGAGGGGTCTTGCCGTGGTGGCAGCATGGCTCCAAGGTCACATAGAGGTCAGCCCCTGTCAGGTCCTCATCACACTTCATCAAGGCATTTCTCTCTGCGTGAAAATCACCGAACTGCTGGTGATATCCCTCTGTCATAATCTTTCCATCCTTAACGACTACACATCCTACCATAGGATTTGGGGCCGTTCTTCCAAGTCCCTTCTTAGCCAGTTCCAGGGCCAGCTTCATATACTCTGATTTCGTCATCTCGCTTCCTCCATTCCAAACAAGACATTTCCCAAAAAAAGCCCCGGTAGAAAAAATCTACTCAGGGCTTGTATATATTACAATCACTGTTTTCTTTCATCCAGACTTTACTGTCGGCTTCGGAATTTCACCGAATCAACGACCAAGGTCGCTCGCGGGCTCTACCGCCGGTGTTGAATTTCACAACGCCCTGAAAACATCTTCGCAACTATAGTAGCACATTGTTAAAAAAAAAACAATACCTTTTATTCCCTATTTTTCAAAATATCTGCCGGTGTATAGGACTCCAGTTTGCGAACCAAAAGAGTATTGATCACAAAGTAGAGAAGAAGGATGGCCACAAATGCAATCAAATAGAAGTAAAAAGGCACTTTCAAGTTCAAGCCACAGTTTACATTAGAAATCATATAGGGGAATAAATTGTTCACAAGTAATTTGGACAGCGGAAGCCCCAGAGCCCCACTCAAAACAACCACATAGAAGTTTCCATCCAGGTAAAGTTTTTTTATCTCCTTTCTCCGGTAGCCAAAGATTTTTACCAGAGAAATATTCACCGCACTTCGATCCACCATAACCTTCATCATCAAATACATAACCATGCAGAAAATTATAACAGAGGCAAAAGTCAAAACAAGAACCATAGGAATCATAAGCTGTTTAAAAATGCCTGCCCCCTTAACCACATCCTCTTTGCCAGTGGTGGAATAAAGTCGCTCCGACTCAATTTGGAGAGCCTTGTCGCTAAAGATTACATTATAGTAATCTGAGGATTGTCCCATCATATCTCTCATGGTGTCAATATCCATAAAGATAAAAAATCCTGTGGACTGACGGGCAATCTCCTTCACCGTAAAGGCATACTTCAATTCCTGTTCCTCGTCATCTACTGTGAATTCATCTCCAGGGGATAGGGAAAACTTCTCCGCCATGGCCGAGGAAATAACCACCTGGCTTCGACTCTTAGTAGGTTCCAGGTCAAAGTACTTACTTTCCTCAGACAGGCCCAGCATATTAATATCAAAATTATGTCCCATGTTCTCTTTTTTAAAGCCATAGGAATAGGCAATCTCTCCCCCCTCTGGGGCCTCCTTCTCCGGATATTTCAAAACATACATATATTCATATTTGGTATCTCTTTTATAGTCTAGGGCAAGATTGTTACACATGGTATAACAGTCCACAGCCAGCATAAAAATCAAGAGAGAAAAAAACATACCAAAAACAACTGCCAGACTCGAGCGAAACTCCCTCAAAAATTGGCGAATTCGAAAGGCGGCCACAAAATCCAATCCCGACAGGTTGATTTTTCTCACCTTCTTGGCCTTTTTCTCATTGCGAATCAGAGAAAGAGCCGTCTGACTCAGTTTCTTGTTAATGACAAAAACATTGACAATCACGGACAGAACAGGCGGAACCAAAAGGCTGTAAACCCAGAGATATGGCGCCACCTTAAAGTCAAAGTAGGGAATGGAAAAATACTCATAGGAGCTCTGTGCAATGGTAGGAACCATAATGCCGGTAGCCGCCACCCCGCTTCCTACAAGACCTGACAAGCTGGTAATGATAACAGGCAAACTGACATAGTGAATAATCAAATCCCTTTTCTTGACTCCCAGCGAGTACAGGGTTCCAATAATACTTGACTCCTTCTCAATAGAATGAACCACAAAGACAGAAATAACATAGGCCATGAGAATCAGCAGGAGAGCTCCGGCAAAAAGACCGGTAGAAATATCCACCGACTTGTCTTCCTTGGTGGCAAAAATTCTAATATTGTCCTCTCTTGGCAGGAAGCGAGTCAGGTTGGAAAGGCCGACATCAAACTCATCCACTGCGTCATCTACTGCCTGGTCCATATCCTTTAGGGCATCACTCATGTCCCCACTTCCCTTGGACAAATCCTTGACTCCCTTGGTGTAATCGTAGATGCCATCCTTGTATTTCTCCAAGTCCTCTAACTGAGATTTGGCATCTCTTAAGCCCATGCGTACCAAGCCGCTATCCGACTCCTCAATCATTTTATCCAACTGGGACTTATAATTTTTCTCTGTCAATTTTTCCTCGAGGCCATAGGACTTTAGGGATTGACTGGCCTGGTCTAAGTAGGACACAAAAATCTCCCTGCTGGCCTTTCGCAGGTCTCCGTTGTGGTCGCTCAGTTTCCCCATTCCATCTGAGATTTTGTCCGTGGCCTCCCGCAAATCCTTGACTGCATCTCTCAGGTCATCGACCATGCCACCGGTCCTCTCCCAGTACTCCTGAAAATACTCGTCCTCCACCTGGTCTGATTCAATCTCAATATCCTTAAGGTAGTCCTTGAGTTCCTGGTGTTCCCCGGCCTCTTCCATGGTATAGGCATATACATACTCCTCCGCCTTCTGAGCCTGACCCGATTTGAGGAATTTCTTGTAATCCTCATCCCTCATAAAGGCCAGACCAAAATACTTGGAATTACAGGAGGTGTCAGAAATTTCCTTGTAGGGAGCATCGTAGTCGGCAACACATCCCACACCGGAAACCAGGTAGGTATCTTTGCCCAACTGGATTTTGTCTCCTGCGGAAAAACCGTGCTCCTCAGCAAACCTTTTTTCCAAAACCAACTGTCCACTGGCTTTTGGTTCCTCTCCCTCCACCAGGTGAAGGCGATTGATTCTCTTTCTCAGTGAAAAAATTCTAAGGGTGGATTTGTACTGGTCCTCAAGGCCATAGTCCACAAAAAACTCTTCCTCCAGTGCGAATCCCATGTCCCGAATTTTGTCCTTTTGTTTTTGAGTCAAGGGAATAAAAACGCTAAATTCTCCGTCTTCAAGATTGGTCTCCTCTGCCAACTTCTCTGTGCCCTGGGTAAGATTTTCCCCGGAGCCCACAATAGATACCACCAAAAACATGGCCATCACAATCATGAGTCCCAGAGCCAGATATCTCCAGAGATTGGTCCTCAAATCCCGAAAGACTCTTTTCCTCAATACCTTTTGCATCTTATAAATCCTCCAATTCTTCTGCCCTCAAACGGGTCTCATTGACATAGGACTTGCTAATCAATCCGTCCTTAATGTAAATAACCCGGTGAACCATTTCCTTAATTGAATTGTTGTGCGTTACGATCAACATAGTTGTTCCATACTTTTGGTTGATTTTTTCCAAAAGGACCAAAATATCCCTGGAAGTTTTGGAATCCAGCGCTCCTGTAGGCTCATCGCAGAGAAGGAGCTTGGGATTTTTTATAAGGGCTCTGGCAATGGCCGTTCTCTGCTGCTGGCCACCGGAGAGTTGGGAAGGAAACTTGTCCCTGTGCTCACTTAGGCCCAGGGTCTCCAAAAGGTCCTCCATGTCCAAAGGCTTGTTTGTCAGGTAACTGCAGATTTCAATATTTTCCCTCACGGTCAGATTTGGTACCAGGTTGTAAAACTGAAAAATAAAGCCCAGATACTCCCTTCTGTAATCGACCAACTGGTTCTTATTCATTTTGGAAATCTCCATACCATTCACCTTGCAGGAGCCGGCGTCAATGGAATCTAGTCCGCCGATACAGTTGAGAAGAGTGGATTTTCCAGAGCCTGATGTTCCCTGGATCACGCACATCTCTCCTTCCTCCACACCTGTATTTATCCCTCGGAGAACCTCATTGTAGTTGCCCTCCTGACCATAGGTTTTTTTCAGATTTTCTATTTCTACATACATCTTACTTGTCCTCCTTTTCTTTCATTTGTTCCTCACTCCAAATGGAAAACCAACCGTTTCTCATGTAGGAAACCATATTATCCAAAAAAGCCTTAGCTTCCTTTTCCTCTTCTATATGAATCAGGGCATAGACCATGCCCTCAATCTGCTGGTGGGAAATCCAGTGGGCCAGATGGGGCGAAACCTCCACCTGGGGAAAAAGCTTCTTCATCTTATCTACCAACTCACTGTAGTGTTTGGTGGTGTGATCAATAAACTGATCCTCCACATGTTCAAGGGAAGACCCCTGCGCCTTAGTCAGCAAAAGCAAAAGCATCTGCCTATGACTGTACATAATGTGCATAATTTCCTCTATGGCTTTGTAGTCCTCCTGGCCAGAGTCCTTGTTCAGAAGCATCTGAAGCAACTCCGTGGACTCGCTCTGTCGCTCTATCTCATAGTGCTGGTCCATCACCTTATTTAAGGCCTCTAAGACCTCCGCAAAGAGGGAGGAAAAAAGTTGATCCTTGTCCTTGAAAAAAAAATAGAGAGCTCCCGTAGTCACTCCCGCCTTTTTACAAATCTGTCTCAGAGAGGCCTTAGTATATCCCTTTTCCTGAAACTCCTCCAGGGCCGCCTCCTGTATTTTCTGCAATGTTTCTGATTTCATCGATGTAGTCTCCTTATCCTTAATTTCCTGGAAAAAAATAACATAACAGTGTTACATAACACCGTTATGTTATATTAAAAAATTCTCTTTGTCAAGATTTTTTCCAAAAAAAATCCTGTCAGGCTCACCTGACAGGATTCTATCATTCTTACAATTGGAGTTCATCCAGGGTCTTATCATAGGATGGAAGGAAGTCCCTCAAAAAGATATTAACCTCTTCCATTTGCATTTTTTCCAAAAAGGCCATAGTGGACTCATAGGCAGTTTTAAACTCGGGATTTCCCGCGTTTAGCTCCTCCTTGCACTTAATAAGGGCAGACAGTTTGTCTGCTGCCTTCACCAGTTTCCAGTAGTACTCCTTGTCCGCCTCTGGAAAAAGCAGGGGTTTGTAGTACTTTTGCATATAGCGGGGGAGCTTGTTGAGAAGGGTCAAAGAAGCCACATGCTCCACCCTCTTGTAGGCATCCTTGATATCCTCATCATAGTACTTGACAGGGGTTGGTAAGTCTCCCGTTATAATCTCATTGGCATCGTGGTAGAGTCCCATAAGGGCCACCAGATTTTCATCCACCTCCCGGCCGCATTGTTCCTTGGCGATAATGGCCAAGCCGTGGCCAAGCATTGCCACCTCCAGGGAGTGCTCGCTAATATTTTCTGTGTTGGAATTACGCATAAGGGCCCATCTCTCAATGTATTTCATCCTGGCCATCATGGCAAAAAAACTGTACTTATCTTCCACCTTTTATCCCTCCAAAATCTTTTTCATATACTGTCCCGTGTAGGACTCAGCGCACTTGGCAAGCTGCTCTGGCGTACCGCAGGCCACCACCTGGCCCCCTCGGTCTCCTCCCTCTGGTCCCATGTCAATCAGGTAGTCCGCTGTCTTAATCACATCCAGGTTGTGCTCAATAATCACCACCGTATTGCCCCCCTCCGTCAGTCGATTCAAAATCTGAATCAGCTTGTGGACATCGGCAAAATGAAGACCGGTGGTAGGCTCGTCCAAAATATAAATGGTCTTTCCCGTGCTTCTCTTGCTGAGCTCTGTGGCCAGCTTGATTCGCTGGGCCTCTCCTCCCGACAGGGTGGTGGAAGGCTGACCGAGCTTGACATAGGAAAGTCCCACATCGTAGAGAGTCTGAATTTTTCTGTGGACACTAGGAACATTTTTGAAAAATTCCAGGGCCTCTTCCACCGTCATATCCAGGACATCGTAAATACTTTTTCCCTTGTACTTAACCTCTAGGGTCTCCCTGTTGTAGCGGCGGCCATCGCAGACCTCGCAGGGAACATAGATGTCAGGCAAAAAGTTCATTTCAATTTTTATAATACCGTCACCGGAACAGGCCTCACATCGACCGCCCTTTACATTAAAACTAAAGCGGCCCTTTTTGTAGCCCCTGGCCTTGGCATCCGGTGTGGCTGCAAAGAGCTCACGAATCATGTCAAAGACACCGGTGTAGGTGGCTGGGTTGGAACGAGGGGTCCTGCCAATTGGTGACTGGTCAATATTTATAACCTTGTCTAGCTGGTCCAATCCCTCAATCCCCTTGTGCTTGCCGGGAATGGTTCTGGCCCGGTTTAGGGTCCTGGTTAAACTCTTGCACAAAATCTCATTGACCAGGGAGGATTTTCCGGAACCAGACACTCCTGTGACGCAGGTCATAACTCCGAGAGGGAACTTGACATTCACATTTTTCAGGTTGTTTTCTGCCGCCCCCTTGACCTGAATCCAGCCCGTTGGCTTGCGGCGCTTGCCTGGCACCAGAATCTCCTTCTGGTGGCTAAGGTACTGGCCCGTCACAGACTCCGGCACCTTCATAATCTCCTCTGCTGTCCCCTGGGCCACCAGTCTTCCGCCGTCCTTGCCGGCTCCCGGACCGATGTCCACTACCATGTCGGCCTCAAGCATGGTCTCCTCATCGTGCTCTACCACAATCAGGGTATTTCCCAGGTCACGAAGTTTTTTCAAGGTGGCAATAAGTTTTGCATTGTCCCTCTGGTGAAGGCCGATGCTTGGCTCATCCAGAATATAGGCCACACCCACCAGGCCGGACCCAATCTGGGTGGCCAGTCGAATTCGCTGGGCCTCTCCACCCGACAAGGTTCCTGTGGCCCTGGCTAAGCTCAGATAATCCAGTCCCACATCTACCAAAAATCCCAGGCGGGAGGAAATCTCCTTCAAAATCAATCGTCCGATTTTTCTCTGCCTCTCAGTCAAATCCACATGGTCCATAAAGTCCTTAAGTTCCTCTATGGACATATTACAGATTTCCCATATATTTTTATCCGCCACCGTCACTGCCAGAGGACCTTTTTTCAGGCGCATGCCCCCGCACTCCTCACAGGGACTGATTCTCATCAGGGATTCATACTCCTGCTTGATGGTCTCGCCAGAGGTCTCACGGTAACGCTTCTTGAGGTTAAACAAAAGTCCCTCAAAGGTTATGCTATAAACTCCCTTGCCCCTCTGACCCACATAGTGGACATCCACAGGCTGACTTCCCCGGCCCAGCCAGAGAAGGTCATGAATCTCCTTAGGATAGTCCTCCCAAGGGGTATCTAAGTCAAAATTCCACTTGTCCGCCATGGCCTCAAGGAGGCAGCGGCTAAAACTGCCGGGCTTTGACACCGACTGCCAGCCCGGGGCCACAATGGCATTTTCATTGATGGAAAGCTTGGGGTCTGGAATCACCAGGGCCTCGTCAAATTCCATCTTGTAACCGATACCGGCACAGACTGGACAGGCTCCAAAGGGGTTGTTAAAGGAAAAAGATCTAGGCTCCATTTCCTCTATGGAAATGCCGCAGTCCGGGCAGGACAAGCTCTGGCTAAAGCGGAGGGTCTCCCCGTCTACAATCTCCACGCTCATAAGTCCATCTGCCAACTTTAAGACCGTCTCCACAGAGTCTGCTAAACGCTTTTCTATACCGGGGCGGACCACCAGACGGTCCACCACAATTTCAATGGTATGCTTAATATTTTTTTCTAATTCGATTTCCTCAGATAAATCATAGAGGTTGCCGTCAATCATAACACGGACATAGCCTGCCCTCTTGGCCTTGTCTAAGACCTTGACATGCTGACCCTTGCGGCCACGGACCACGGGAGCCAGGAGCAGGATCTTGCTTCTCTCCGGCAGGCGCATAATCTCATCCACCATCTGGTCTACCGTCTGATTTTTGATTTCCTTGCCGCAGTTTGGGCAGTGGGGAATTCCCACTCTGGCGTAGAGCAGACGAAAATAATCATAGATTTCCGTCACCGTTCCCACCGTGGAACGAGGGTTTCTATTGGTGGATTTCTGGTCGATGGAGATGGCTGGTGGCAGGCCCTCAAGACTCTCCACATCCGGCTTTTCCATCTGGCCAAGAAACTGTCTGGCATAGGAAGAGAGGGATTCCATATACCTTCTCTGACCCTCTGCGTAAATCGTATCAAAGGCCAGGGAGGACTTGCCAGAACCGCTGAGTCCCGTCAAAACCACGAACTGGTCTCTGGGAATATCCAAATCCAAATCCTTCAGGTTGTGCTCTTTGGCCCCCCGAATCCGGATCATTTTTTTCTTGTCAATATCTGTCATGTTACTCTCCAATTTCCTGTAAATTTTTCTTAAACAAAATCATCTGGTCACGAAGCTTGGCCGCCAGCTCAAAGTTCAATTCTGTAGCCGCCTTTTGCATCTTCTTCTGTATTTTTTCAATGGCCTTTTCCAGCTCTTCCCTGCTCATGGATTCTGGATCCTTGTCCTCCTCAGGAGACACATCCTCTGCCTTGGTGGAAATGCTGATTAAGTCCCTGACCGCCTTCTTAATGGTCTGAGGGGTAATGCCGTGGGCCTCGTTGTATTCCTGCTGAATTTTTCGTCGGCGGTTGGTCTCGGAAATAGCCTTTTTCATGGAGTCCGTCTCCTTGTCCGCATACATAACCACCCGGCCCTCTGCATTTCTGGCAGCTCGGCCAATGGTCTGAATCAAGGAGGTCTCAGACCTGAGGAAGCCCTCCTTGTCCGCGTCCAAAATAGCCACCAGCTGGATTTCCGGAATATCTAGTCCCTCACGCAAAAGGTTGATTCCCACCAGGACATCAAAGACATCCAGACGCATATCCCGGATAATCTCCGACCTCTCTAAGGTGTCCACGTCGGAGTGGAGGTAGCGGACTCTGACCCCCACCTCCTGGAGATACTTGGTCAAATCCTCTGCCATCCTCTTGGTCAGGGTGGTGACTAAGACCTTGCCCTTGTGGTCTGTGACCTGGCGAATCTCTCCTAGAAGGTCATCTACCTGGCCCTTGACTGGTCGGACAAAAACCTCCGGGTCCAAAAGACCTGTTGGTCGCAAAATCTGCTCCACCCTCATGAGCTCGTGGCTCTCCTCATAATCCGAAGGGGTGGCAGACACAAAAAGCATCTGGTTAATGTGGCCCTCAAATTCTTCAAAATTCAGGGGGCGATTGCTCTTGGCTGAGGGGAGACGGAAGCCGTATTCTACAAGTGTAGACTTTCTGGACTGGTCCCCGGCATACATACCTCGAATCTGAGGAATGGTCATGTGGGACTCATCTACCAAAATCAAAAAGTCATCGGGAAAATAGTCCAAAAGGGTCTGTGGGGTCTCCCCGGGCTGGAGGCCGTTTAGGTGCATAGAATAATTTTCAATGCCGGAACAAAATCCTGTTTCCCTCAGCATCTCCACATCAAAATGAGTTCTCTCAGAGATTCTCTGGGCCTCAATCAGCTTGTCCTCTCCCTTAAAATACTTAACTCTATCCTCTAGCTCCGCCTCAATGCCCGCAATGGCTCTCTCCATCTTGTCCGGAGCCACCACATAGTGGGAGGCGGGAAAAACTACCATGTGCTCCAGGTTTACCAGGGCCTCTCCCGTCAGGACATCAATCTCCTGAATCCGGTCCACCTCGTCCCCAAAAAACTCCACACGGATGGCCCGGTCCGTAGCTGAGGCCGGATAAACCTCCACCACATCTCCCCTGACCCGGAAGGTGCCTCGGTGAAAATCCATATCATTTCTGGTATATTGAATATCAATGAGTTTGCGGATGACATCGTCCCTGTCATAGACCATGCCAGGTCGAAGAGACAGGGTCATAGTCTGGTAGTCAATCGGACTTCCCAAACCGTAAATACAGGAGACAGAAGCCACAATAATCACATCATTTCTCTCCGTCAAAGAGGCCGTTGCCGAGTGGCGGAGCTTGTCAATCTCATCATTAATGGCCGAGTCCTTCTCAATATAGGTGTCCGTAGAGGGCACGTAGGCCTCCGGCTGATAGTAGTCGTAGTAGGAAACAAAATACTCCACCGCATTTTCCGGGAAAAACTCCTTAAACTCCCCGTAGAGCTGGCCCGCCAAGGTCTTGTTGTGGGCAATTACCAGGGTGGGTTTTTGCATTTTTTCAATAATATTTGCCATGGTAAAAGTTTTACCAGAGCCCGTAACGCCTAGGAGGGTCTCAAATTGGTTTCCCTCTTGAAAGCCCTTTACCAAGGCCTCAATGGCCTGGGGCTGATCGCCCGTAGGCTGAAATTCTGAGTGCAGGACAAAATCTCCCATAGGCACCTCCTCTTACACCAGACCCACAATCCAGAGGCACAGAGGTATAGTGGCCAGGGAAATGAGGGTGGTAATAAAAATATTTTTGGTGGCCAGTTTTTCGTCCGCCCCGTACTTGGTAGCAAAGAGGAGGGCGTTGTTGGCCACAGGCATTAAAATCAAAACAAACATGGTTCCCTTCATAACAGGGTCCTTGAGGCATGGGTTAATGACCAGCCAGAGAAGGAGGGGCACTGCCACCTGTTTAATAAGGGCAAAGAGGTAAACGCGAAAATCGTCGAAGACCTCTCGAAAATTCATGCTGGCAAGGTTGGCTCCAATCAGGAGCATAGCAATGGGGGAAGTCAGGCCTCCCACCTTGTCCACCACATGATAGAGAACACTTGGGTAGGTGGTAATCGGCAAAAAGTAAAGGATAATAGCCAAAACCGCTCCCATAAATCCAGCGGACAAAAGCTTTCCCTTCAGGGCCTTCCAAGCACTTGCCTGGTCCCCCTCCTCCTGACTGTCATTTCGCAAGAGCAGGATGCCAATGGAAAAAATACAGAGATTAAATACAATATTGTAGATGGCCGTATAGAGAACTGCCTTGCTTCCATAGAGGGCATCAATAATAGGAAAACCCATAAATCCAATATTGGAAAAGGTCATCATAAAGGAGTAGATTCCCCTCTTGTTCTTAGGCAGTCTGAGAACCTTGCCCACTCCAAATCCAACTACAGGCAAAAGGAGCATAAGGCAGGTAGAGACCAAAAAGACAATGCCCACACTGACATAATCCTTTGGTCCCGTCTGCTCCATAACGGAGCTAATAATCAAAAGAGGCATGGTACCATCCACCAGGAAGGTGGTCAGGTGCTTGTTGAAGGTGGGGGACATAATATGCCACTTGTACATGAGAAATCCCACCAACATCATCAAAAAAAGTTCCACAATTTGATTCATTAAAATTCCGATATCCATAGTCTCTTCTTTCCTGTCATTCCTTTATTTTTTCTTCTAATATGGTCAGGGCCTGACTTAACTGGTTGTCATCCTCCTGGCCAAATTTTCCGCTCTTACCTGTATACTCCACTTCCTTGTCCGGAGTCAAGCCCTTGCCGTGAATCGACCGTCCGCTAGGAAGGACATACTCCCCGGTAGTCAGCTTGAGGCCAGCTCCATTTTTTAGGCGAAAAAGTCCCTGGACAATACCCTTTCCATAGGTCTTTTGACCCACCAAAATCGCCGCCTCTCGATCCTGCAGGCAGCCCGCCATAACCTCGGAGGCAGAGGCGGATTTGCCATTGACCAGAACTACCATAGGCAGGTCTAGAGAATTATCGTCAGTGGAATAGTAAACCTTGTCCTCCTTGTTTTTGTAGCTTTCCGTAATCAGTTTCCCCTTGGGAAGGAGGATATTTAGCATCTCCACCACACTGGACAGAGACCCGCCCCCGTTGTCACGCAGGTCAATAATCAAGCCCTTCATACCAGCTTCCTTTAGGACCTTAAGATCATCCTTAAACTGGTCTACCCCGTCGTCAGTAAACTGACTGAGGGCCAAATAGCCAATCTGCTTATTTAGCATTTTACTCTTAGTAATGTCGGACACGATTTTTTCCGCAGTCACAGACAGGTTGATGAGCTGAGAATCCCCTTCTATATTCCTCTCTACCGTCAGGTCTATGGTCTTGCCCTCATCCACATCCATAATGTCTAGAAGCTGGGATACAGACATATTATCCACATCCTCAGAATTCACCTTGACCAAAATATCATCTTCCTTGAGGCCTGCCTTCTCCGCCGGAGTCCCCTCCGAGACAGAGACAATCATCTTTCTCCCGGTGTCCATGGACTGACCAAGTATAATACCGATGCCCACATAGTCACCGCTGATATGGGACAGGGCGGACTCATAGTCTCTGGCGCTGTAGTAGGCCGCGTACTTATCTCCCAGCCCGTCCACCAGGCCCTCCATGGCAGCATCCGTCAAATCCTCATCGTCTCCCGGATCCTTCCAGTAATAGTCGTCAATATAGTGGTCCACCTCATCTGCCTTATTCATCAGGAGCTTGACTCGATCAGAGACAAAAAAGTCCGGAATCACATGGAGAAACATAAGCAAAAAGGCAAGAATCACGGTAAAAAGTACACCGGTCACCAGGCCCATACTGTAGACCCAGTTCACAAACTTCCTGGTGGTCTTGTCTAATTCCTTATCCTCTTCCTCATCTTCTGCTGTCAGTTCCACCTCAGTTGTTTCCTCTTCTTCCTCGTCTATTTCATCTTCTATTTCTTCTTCTCTTTCTTCTATTTCCA
>JAILSA010000251.1 GCA_024697885.1 Eubacterium sp.
GAGACAGCTTCTGGGTCCCCTCTGGCACCGTCAAAAGCATGCCCTCGGACACTGGCAAAATAGCCTCTCCCTCCACAATCAGGCTGCCTCCCACAAAGTCTTCGCAACCTGTGGGCTCAATGTAGCCGTGGCCCTTGGTCACCACCAGGGAGTAGGCAAGTCCCTTAACTGCCCGGAGGGTCACCTGGTCACTGGCCTGGATTTCCATAGGGTCCAAAATCTTCCCCTCGGATACCACCACCAAATTGTCGGTGTAGGCGTAGGTAGTTTCATCTACTGTGATCTGCTTGAGAGCGGAGTCCAAAGTAATTCTGGTCTCTTCCTCCTCCACAATATCGGCACACTCGTACATTTTTGCAAGCTTTTCCCGATTTTCTGTATAGAAAAATTCATAGACCTGGCCCTGCTCCACCTCGGCCATGGTCATCTCTCTGTCGTTCTGGGACAAAATTTCCGTGCCGCCAGAGTAGGTATATTCCTCTTCTCTCTCCATATTAATGTTGTAGACCAAAATCTTCTTTTCCTCCTGGTCCACAGTCTTAATGGCACCGCGAAAATCCGCCTGGGCCCGAATGTCAGAGGAAGCCGTGGCCTCCGCCGTAGTCTTCGGGGACCTTCGCCTGGATGTACAGGCCGTCAAGGAGGCAAGACATAGTAAGAAACAGGTCATATAGATGATATGCTTCATGACATTTCCTCCGTTCTCCATAGATGCCAATATTATAGCATATTTTCCCCCTACTGACTAGAGAGTTTTTGGAGACTAACTGGCCTTTTGGGCAACAAAAAAAGCACCCTATTGGCTAAGGTGCTCTAATCCTTTTGATGCTTCTGGATGTACTCCTCGTACCTCCTGGTGGATGCCTCCATCTCCGGGTCCGCTTCCATCTCACTGATGTCCTCATCCATTTCGTTTAGGACGTCCAGCAAGCCAGTCAAATCTTCATCTGTAAAAAACTCTTCCATACGCGTCCCTCCACTTCACATTTTTCTTACTTAAATTTTACCACAAATAAGGGGGTGTCACAAGGGAAATGCTTGCAAAAATTCTATTTATAATATAAGATATGTCTTAACGTGATGTAACCGATTCATTGAAAAAAACATGAAAAAGGAGAGAAAAATGGACGAAAATATCGTGTTTAACACAGAAGATGTAAAAACAAACAAACCATTTGGTATCTTGGCTTATTTGGGAATTCTATTCTTAGTTCCAATGCTGGGCGCCAAGGAGTCACAGTATGCCAGATTCCATGCAAACCAGGGATTTGTACTCTTCATCGCAGAGATAATTGCAGGAATTGCAGTAGGAATCCTATCTGCTATTTTGGGTCTGATTCCAGTTTTAGGTGGTTTGATGGCAGGAATTCTCACCACAGCCCTGAGCGTAGGATCCCTGTGCCTGATGGTAATAGGTATAATCAATGCCTGCTCCGGCGAGCCTAAGAAGTTGCCAGTAATTGGCGGAATCGTAATTCTCAGCTAATTAGAGTAATTCAAAAAATGCTCCGGCGCAGAAAACGCCCCTCATAACATGCCAAAAAGAAGTGCCCACCAGGGAGAGACTCCAAGGCGTAAGCCTTGTGTCTCGAGTCGGTCGGCACTTCTTTTTTTACCTCATTTTATCGACTATCTCTTTCAAAATCTCATACCGATTCAATTCCGGATCTTCCAGCACCCGGTCCAGGAGTTTTTGAAGAATCTTGCCCATTTCCGGTCCAGGCTTTACTCCCAGGGCGATCAAGTCCTTGCCTCCTAGGGCCAAGTCCCCGATGTTCACCGGCTCCTTCGCCTCTAGCACTTCCCTGCAAGCCCTCTTTCCCGCCATAAGTTTTGCCAGTTTTTCCTGGCGGCAGTAGTCGCTTTGGGCCATCAAATCCGCCTCCTGCAGGAGGAACAAAAAAGGCATGGCCTCTGGGCCGATTCTGTGAATCAGGCGACGCATGGCCTTTTTCCCCTTAGGGGAGTATTCCCCGTCTATATAACAATTTTCGTGGCGACAATCATGTTCCGCGATTATACGGCTGACCATGGAAATGGTGTCGTTGTCAAATTTTAATCTCTTTAAAATATCAGTGGCCATATCCTTGCCCACAAGAGGATGTCTGTGGAAATGGTGAATTCCCTCTGCATCCACAGTCTGGCAGGCCGGTTTTCCCACATCGTGAAGAAGGGCGGCATAGGCCAGGGCTGTCCGTATTTTTTCCTCTGGCCAAGGGCAGTCGGCAAATTCCTCCCTCCTCTGGTCAAAAAGTTTGGAAATCCAAATTACAGCCTCCATAGAATGCCTTCCCACATCGTAAATGTGGTGGGGATTGTTTTGCTTTGTCTCAAGCATTTTCTCAAATTCCGGCAAAAAATACTGAATTAAGCCGGTCTCCACTGCCAGCATCAACCGGTCCGGTCTGGCAGAAATCAAGAGTCTACTCAGCTCTGTCCGAATTCTCTCGGCGCTGACATTTACCAGAGTTGGGGCCTTGATCTTCATGGCCTCAAGGGTTTTTTCCTCCACCTCAAATCCCAGCTGGCCCGCAAATCGGATTCCCCTAAGCATCCTGAGGGCGTCCTCGTCAAATCGGTCCACCGGATTTCCCACGCAGCGAATCACCTTTTTTTCCAAATCCTCCTGGCCCTCAAAGCAGTCCACAATTCCCGTCCTTGGGTTGTAGGCCATGGCATTTATGGTAAAATCCCTCCGCTTAAGGTCCTCTCGCAGATCCGGGGTAAAAATCACCTCTTTGGGGTGGCGGTGGTCCTCGTACTCCCCGTCCATTCGGTAGGTAGTGACCTCAAATCCCTGGCTTCCCAGCATAACCGTTACCGTTCCGTGCTGGATTCCCGTGTCAATGGTCCTGCGAAAAAGTTCCTTGACCTCCAGGGGCTTGGCGGAGGTGGTAATATCCCAGTCCTTGGGCTCTTTTCCCAGGAGACTGTCTCGCACGCAGCCTCCCACAGCGTAGGCCTCGTACCCCGCCTTCTCTAACTCTTCTAATATGTAGTTAACCTGTTCTGGAATTTCCATCTTCATTCTGTCACCACCTGTGGTTTTTTTTCATTTCCTTTTGACCTATGATTTTATCACAAGGCTTTTGACTTGACAACACCCTCCAAACCCTCTATACTTCATATCACCGGCTTAGAACCCATCTCTATCCCAGACCATCTGAGGGGCCTAACCGGGGAACTGAGTGTTCGAAACCATCCACTCATTAAACAAAACTAAGGAGAATTTTATATGAACAAGAAAACACTTTTTGTCACACAGGCAGGGGCTATCGCCGCCCTCTACACTGTTTTGACCGTATTCATCGCCGCCTTCGGACTGGCCAACGGAGCCGTACAGGTCCGAATTTCTGAGGCACTTACCATTTTACCATTTTTTACACCGGCAGCCATTCCTGGCCTTACCATCGGATGCCTGCTCAGCAATATTATTACCGGCTGCGCGCCCCTGGATATTATCTTTGGAAGCCTTGCCACCCTTTTGGGAGCCTTAGGTTCCTACGGACTTCGCAACTTTAAATGGCTGGTTCCACTGCCACCAATCCTGGCCAACACCATAATCGTTCCATTTGTCCTTCGCATAGCTTATGGGGTTCAGGACGGAATCTTCTACCTCATGGCCACAGTAGGAATCGGAGAGGTGATTTCCTGTCTTGTTTTGGGCATGATGCTTCTTCTGGCTCTGGAAAAAACTGTGGGCAACCGCCTTTTTCAAAAAGCATAAATACAAATAAGCACAACTTGAATTTTCCCACCGATAAATGTATAATTACGTGAGATTGCATGTGGATAGAGGGCAAATCACTACCGTCGGTGGGATTTTTTTGCCCCTAAAAAAAGACATGGGAGGAAATTATGAGAACGATTATTATTGGTATCAGTTACATTTTTTTGGCCATAATCAGCCTACCCCTCTACCTGGTTGAGCTGGTGGTAAGAGCCATTAACCCTATGGCCGCAGCCCGCTTTGCCCAGGCCTTTGTCCGGGGGGTTTTTAACTATTGCATGTTTGTTTCCGGCTGCAAAAAGGAGATTGTGGGCCTGGACCGGATTCCCCAGGAGGGGCCCGTTATGTACGCCGCCAACCACCGGGGATTTTACGATATCATCCTGGCCTATGCCACTACCCCAAAGCAGACCGCCTTTATTTCCAAAAAAGAAATCAAGAGTTTTCCTGTAATCGCCCAGTGGATGTACCTCCTCAACTGCCAGTTTATGGACCGAGATGACATTAAGCAGAGTTTGCAGGTCATCCTGTCTGCCATCGACCTGGTGAAAAAGGGCTATTCTATCTACATCGCCCCAGAGGGAACCCGTAATGCCAGCGAAGAACTCCTGGAATTTAAGGAGGGCAGCATGAAAATCGCCCTCAAGGGAAAATGCCCTATTGTCCCAGTCTGCCTCCACGGCACAGAGGAGATTTTGGAAAATGTTCTGCCTTGGATTCACAGGGGCAAAATCCGTATCGAGTACGGTCAGCCAATCTACCCGGACCAGCTTGATCCAGAAACCCGCAAGCATTTGGGTCAGTATGTCAGAGCCCAGGTGGAAGAAATGTACCAAAAAGGAAAATCTTCCATGAATTAAGTCTTTTCAAGAGGGCAAAAAAATGTTATGATATGATTTGTTGACGCTATTTTTTTCCAGAGCGTCCCTGAGTTCTAAAGGAGGAAATAAACAAATGAATACATTTTTCTTGGTATTAGGAATTATTGCCATCGTACTGGTCATCGCCATGATTGTCCTATATTTCGTGGGCAAGAAGATGCAAAAGAAGCAGGACGAGTCCCAGGCCCAGATGGAAGCGGCCTCCCAGGTGGTCTCCATCCTGGTCATAGATAAGAAGAAAATGAAGCTAAAGGAAGCGGGCCTTCCTAAAATCGTAGTGGACAACACTCCAAAGTATTTGAGAGGTTCTAAGGTGCCAATCGTCAAGGCAAAGATTGGACCAAAGGTAATGTCCCTTATGTGTGACGACAAGATTTTCCCACAGCTTCCTGTAAAGAAAGAGGTCAAGGTAGTCCTCAGTGGAATTTACATTATGGGAGTTAAGGGACGAAATGTTCTTGAAGCACCACCAGAGAAGCTGAGCCTGTGGCAGAGAGCCAAACAAAAGGCAGCTGGAAAGTAAAAAAATAAAGTGGCTCACCGGCCAGAGAAATTCTAGTCGGTGAACCACTTTTTTTATGGTCTGAAATTTTTTATGGTCTTTTGTCAAGACTGAGTTAAATGTCTTGGAATCCCAGGATTTTCAATCCGTCCTCATCCTGCTTGGACAGGTCTATGGTCTCCCCGTCGGACAGGCGCCTGATCACTGGGTAGAGGGTGTTTTCCTGGCGGTTTTCCACCACCACTGCCACGCTGCCATCGGACAAAACCACGTTTCTTCCCTTAGGATAAACCGGTATGTAGGTCACAAAGGCCTGGACGCATTTGGGGTCAAAAAGCTTGCCGGAATTTTGAATCAAAAAGTCCACTGCCTCGTTGGGGGACTGAGCCTTTTTGTAAACTCTCTTGCTGGTAATGGCATCATAGACATCCGCCACATGAATAATCCGGGCGAAGCTGTAAATCTGGTCTCCCTCTAAGCCCAGAGGGTAACCGGTTCCATTCATATTTTCGTGGTGCATGTAGACTCCCATCTTAATCTTGGAAGTGATCAAAATGTTTTCCTTGAGTATCTCGTATCCATTGGAAGAATGCAGCTTAATAGTTGCATATTCCTCCTCCGTCAAAGGACCTGGCTTCTCCAAAATCTCCCTTGGCACATTGATTTTTCCAATGTCATGCAAAAGGCCTGCTGCCGCCAACTCCTTGAGGGCGCTGTGCTTCATTCCCATGCCCATACCAATCAGGGTGGACAAAATAGCCACGCTGAGAGAATGCTTGAAGGTGTAGTCGGAGCTGGTTCTTAGGCTGACCAGGTTTACATTAATGTCCCCCTGGCCCAGAAGCTCATCGGCAATGTCGCTGGCCACACTCATGGCCGCGTCAATATCCATCTGGTGAAGGACCTTGGTAGCCCTCATTTCCAAACCATCGCTTACTAAAGGCTCCACATCGATGTCCTCAGACAAATCGTCAATAATATAGAGACCCTGCAAGTGTTTTTCCTTCATTCTCTCTATTAGATTTTCTGTCAAGGAAACTCGGTAGTTGACTAGAATTTGGCCCGCCTCGTTATAGACTGATTTCCCCACTATCATCTGGGGCCTGGCCTGATCCATGGTTATATATCTCATGCACTCTTCTCCTCGTCTGTATGATTATTCAATGGATACACACGTTCCAGTCTCACTAATTTAATTATAAATCAATTTCCCCATCAAATACTGTGGTGGCTGGTCCCCTCATGAAAACCTCCCCACTAGTCATATAGGTGTCATACAACTCGCCCCCACGAATCTGCACCTGGACCTCCTGGTCCCTCTCACAAAAGCCATTCAAGACTGCTGCCACTGTGGCGGCGCAGGTTCCGGTTCCACAGGAGATAGTCTCCCCGGATCCCCTTTCCCACACTCTCATGCGAATGGTTTTTGAATCAATTACTTCTACAAACTCTGTGTTGATTCGGTCTGGGAAAAGGGGATGGTTCTCAAAGCTCGGTCCGATTTTCTCCAAGTCCAAATCGTCTATTCCCTCTGTGAAAATAACACAGTGGGGATTACCCATGGATACACAGGTGGCCTGGTAGGTCTTGCCCTCTACCTCCAAAGGTTTTGAGATAAAGGTCTCTCCCTCTGCCTTTACCGGAATGTCTGCCGGTTTCAAAATAGCCTGACCCATGTTTACCTTGACATAGGTTACCTTGCCGTTTTCCACGGTCAAATCCAGGGTCTTGATACCGCTCTTGGTCTCCACCTGAATTTTTTCCTTGTTTACGATTCCGTGGTCATAGGCATACTTGGCCACGCAGCGAATACCGTTGCCGCACATGGCTCCCTCAGACCCGTCTGCATTGTACATTCTCATGCGACAGTCTGCCACCTCCGATGGGGCAATGATAATCAGCCCGTCGGACCCGATGCCAAAATGTCTGTCGCTGACCTGAATGGAGACCTGACTAGGATCTGGGATCTCCTCCTCAAAGCCGTTGACATAAACGTAATCGTTACCTGTTCCATGCATTTTTGTAAATTTCATGTTTTCCCTCCTGCTGTCTAACTTAAGTGTGTCTACTCGATGGAAACATTGACCTGACAATAGGAAACAAATGCCTGATTCATTTCTAAATTGTAATTAATTTGTAGGTCAAATCCCCTATCATTTGGTGTCTTGCTAATCTTGTCTGTGTGGATTCCGACCTCCATCTCCCCGAAAGGAGTGGAATAGTAGGTGACGGTGGTCTGGCCTGGGACGAATACCATATGGCTGGCAATCTGTCCGTCCTTAATGATCTCCACCTGGTCGTCCTTGATTTTCAGCAGGTTGTTGCCTACCTCCACCACGCCAGATTCGGTCTCATCAATGGCCTCTTCATATTCAACGCACAAAAAACCGTCTTCCTCGTATTTCTCCCCCATAGTGAGAATTTCGATCGGTTCTGCATCCCCCTCATCCATGTTGTGCATTCCATGAATTCGGATTTTTACTTCTTCCCTCATAGCTCTCCTTACCATGCGAAATTATGCGCATTCATACCTGTAGTATATAATGAGATTACCTTTGATACAAGAAAAATATTATTTTGAAACTATTAAAATTTTATTTTCCAAAACCTGGCCTTGTGCTATAATTGTCCTACATATATTTTTCCATGGGGCAGAGCCCCGGAACGGAGGACAAGATGGAATCAACATGGATTAATGCACCGGCAAAAATCAATATCGGCCTGGATGTGATCAGACGGCGACCAGATGGCTATCACGAGGTAAATATGATTATGCAAAGCATCCGCCTTTTTGACCGACT